>NZ_JAPWAR010000011.1:0-91680 GCF_041433025.1 Prevotella sp. 20925_1_30
ACAACTCCGCCCATTGCACCAAAGCCATAACGAATGCACTCAGCACCCTTGACTACCTCAACCATACTCGATCCCGTATAGTCTAACTCGGGCGCATGATCGGCTCCCCAGCTCTGACTTTCGAGGCGAACTCCATTGTTCATCAATAGGATTCGACTACTGTGCATACCTTGAATAACAGGTTTGGCAATCGTGTTTCCCGTGCTAATTGAACTCACGCCAGGCACTGTCTCAAGTAGTTTGGCTAGTGAGGTTGCACCGCCTTTCTCTAATGCCTCTTGACTAATTGATGCCGATTGTTGCAAGACAGTGGTATGTCCTTTCAAGGCTGTAATCGTCACATTATCCAACTGCTTAGAGTCGTCTTTCATCGTCAAGACCACTTGTCCGTCTGCTGGAACAACTATCAAGCGTGACAAGTTCTTGTAACCTAAATAAGAGACCGAAACCTTTATGCGAGTTACAGGATGTTTGAACTTAGCCACACAACGACCATTAATATCCGTGACAACAGGAGTTGCCAAACCTTCGCAATGTATCACAGCACCAACGAGGGGCTCTTGAGATTGTTCAGCAACTACGGAAAAGGTGATTGAAGAACCTTCATTCTTATCATCATCACCAACATGTTCCCTCCCATGCGCCGTTATCGAGGCTAAGAGTGGAGGCGAGAAAAGTAACAAAGAAGACATTAGGATTGTAGATGACAATAATCTAACATGCCTTCCAAAGTTCATCTTTAATTTAATCATATATTATCAGATTGTGAGTAGTTTATCACTTAAGTTTATGCTATATCCCCATTCTTTCTGATGGAAATAAGTATTATTTAGGGTGCTACTCAGTTCATAAATTAAGCTTAGAGATCTATTGGCTATTGCCTACAGGTCCGCAGATTCGTAGATGTTTGTTTGTAGATGAAGTCCTATTCAGTACTTTATTCTATACAACACCTTAATCGTTTGCAAAGGTATAGATATTTATTTATTACTGCAATACTTACTTTTAGCGATTTACATATTACTTATTTTTGGGTAAGAACATGGTTATTTCAACTACCAAACACTATTTTATGGTATGTTAGATATAGGATTTTAGGGTGGAGAAGTTCGTGTCTTTCGTATTCTAACATATTGAGTTACGTGAGACATGACAATGAGGAGAAAAGAAAGAAACGCCCTTCTTCATAGAAGGAAGGCGTTTCTTTGCAACGAAGAGAGGCTTTCTTCAAAACGAAGAAAGCCTCCCCTTTACTTGTATCCATTAGTCACTTCTTCCCTACAAGGAAGCTATATGGTGACTTCTGGAAACCTTCTTACCTATAAAACAGATTGTACTTCTTGTACACCTTTTATATTCTTCATACTCTCAACAATCACTTCTACATCATTGCGATCATGTACTTGCATCTCTATTGTACCATCAAATATGCCATTATCACTCGTGATTGTGATCTTACGAATATTGATTCCTAGCTGATCAGAAAGCACATCGGAAATATCGTGTAACATACCACTTCTGTCAATACCACGTATCTGTATGGCTGCTCCAAAGAATAGACTGCGGTGCATATCCCACTTTGCATCCAATATACGAGTACCATAACTGGCTTTCAATTTAGCTGCTACTGGACATGAACGTTTGTGTATCTCAATGTGATTCTTATTATCGATATACCCCAAGATATCGTCCCCTGGTATGGCATGACAGCAATGTGGGAACACATAACGATAGACATTATCCTCATTGATGAAGATTGGCTTCTTCTTATTTAAGTCCTTTGTTACAACTATCAAACCTTCAGAACGCTCCGAGTCATCCGTGTTCACGGCTTGCATCTCCTTCTTTCCACTTGTCTTCAAGAATGGCACATAACGACGCCAACCACGCCCTTCCGTAGGCTTCTCAGACTTATTCTTCCCTCGAAGTTCATTAAGATCTGTATCTCCAAGTATGACTGTTTTATCTCCAATAGATAGGAAGAGACTATCGTGCTTCTTAAGGTCGTGCAACTCACAAAGCCTATCTAATACGGCCGTTGTCATCTCTAAGTCGTTTGCTCTCAACCATTGCAACAGTCGCTCTTCACCATTCTTCTGCACCTCACGACTCTCCCTACGAAGGATTGCTTGTATCTTTGCTTTTGCCTTAGCAGTCGATACGAAGTTAATCCAAGAGGGATCAACATGCTGTGACATAGACGTGAGTATCTCAACCTGATCACCACTTTGTAACTTATGACTAAGCGGTACTAGCTTGTGATTAACCTTTGCTCCAATGCAGTGACTACCAAGGAATGTGTGTATCTGAAAGGCAAAGTCGAGTGCAGTACAGCCTGCTGGCATTGTTTTAATCTCCCCTTTTGGAGTAAAGACAAATATTTCTGAGGCAAAGAGATTGAGCTTAATAGCATCTAAGAAGTCCATTGCATCAGGCTGAGGATCATCCAGAATCTCCTTGATTGTACTAAGCCATTCATTCAATTCACCCTCATCTTCAGTTATTTCTCCACCATCCTTATACTTCCAGTGGGCTGCAAATCCTTGTTCAGCAAGCTCGTTCATGTGTTCAGAACGAATCTGCACCTCTATCCATCGACCCTTTGCTGACATCAAAGTGACGTGTAATGCCTGGTAACCATTAGCCTTTGGATGGTTCACCCAGTCACGAAGTCGATCGGGATGACTCTTGTATATCTGACTGATTGCAACGTAGATTTGGAAGCAGTTATTGATTTCCTCTTCCTTAGACTTAGGCTTATAGATGATTCGAACAGCAAGGATATCATAAATCTCTTCGAATGTTACATGTTTGTTCTGCATCTTACACCAAATGGAGTAAGGGCTCTTCACACGTGCTTTCAACTCATATTCAAAGCCCATCTTATCGAGTTCTTTGCGGATAGGAGCAGTAAACTCGTCAAAGAGAGTGTCGCGTTGTGCTTGCGTAGAAGCCAATTTCTTCTCAATAGAAGCGTATGCATCGGGATGCTCGTAATGGAAACTTAAATCCTCTAATTCGGTCTTTATCTTATTAAGACCTAGTCGATTCGCAAGCGGCGCATAGATATAGAGCGTTTCACCAGCAATCTTGTATTGTTTGTTAGCAGGCTGTGAAGCAAGGGTGCGCATATTGTGTAAGCGGTCACAAATCTTAATGAGTATGACTCGAATGTCGTCACTCATCGTCAATAAGAGCTTCTTGAAATTCTCTGCTTGAGCGGAGGCTTGCTCTCCAAAAATGCCTCCAGAAATCTTTGTCAGACCATCAACTATCTGCGCAATCTTCGATCCGAAGATGTTTTCAATATCCTCTACTGTGTAGTCCGTATCCTCTACAACATCATGTAATAAGGCTGCACTAATGCTCGTTGCACCAAGTCCCATCTCTTCACAAGCTATCTGAGCAACAGCGATTGGGTGCAAGATATATGGTTCACCTGACAATCGGCGAACACCTTTATGAGCCTGTCGTGCGAAGTTGAAAGCCTTAGTTATGATGTCAACCTTCTTACGATGACGAGAGGCAAGATAGGTATCTAGAAGATGTTGAAAGGCTTCATCAACCATCTTCTCATAATCAATCACTTTTTCTTCTGTTCGTTCCTTGTCTTTATCCATAGTGCATCCTTTCCTATATATAATAAGGTGAAAGACTTGTTTAGTGCATCATCACGCCCTGTCTATGTAGTGCGGTTGTTTGGTTCGTGTTAGTAGCAACGACATTAGGGCCGGTTTTCTCGAATGATGCCTCATCTTGATATATAAGTTCTTTGCTATAGTTAAACTTCTCAATCATATCTGCTGGCAATCTTAACTTAGCCATTCCGTAAGTAGAAAAGGCTTTCACTACACCCAACTTGTATTGTGGATTAAGTGTTTTAATCTTATCTAATTCAATCCCCAAAACGTCTGCCACCTTCGCTAATGTGACGTCTTTCTCTATCACAACAGTATCACATTGAGCTGGAAGATTGGTTGGAAGCGGTGTTATATTATAATCGCCATAATAATTCATCACGTAGTTTACGGCTATAAAAGCTGGCACATACCCTCGTGTCTCTTTAGGGAGATAACGATAAACTGCCCAAAAATCGGATCCACCACCAGCCTTAGCAATAGCACTACTCACACGTCCTGGACCACAATTATAGGCTGCCAAAGCTAGAGTCCAATCTCCAAAGCGATTGTAAAGATCGCTTAGCAAGCGTGCTGCAGCATAAGAGGATTTCTCTGGATCACGCCTTTCATCAATATAATTATCAATCTGAAGGTTATATTGTTTACCAGTGGTTGTCATGAACTGCCATAGTCCTGCGGCTCCAACTCGCGATGTTGCATTAGGGTTAAGACCTGATTCTATAATAGGAAGATACTTCAGTTCTTGTGGTAGACCATAGCTACGCAAGGCCTTTTCAAAGAATGGGTTGTAATAGCTTGCACGCCCAAGTAAGTAACTCGTAGACTTCCGTCCAGCCTTTGTGTACCTATCAATATATCGTTTCACTTCGTCATTACAAGTCAATGTCATCACTTCTGAAAGGCTACGCATCTTACGTTTAATACCTTCCAAACCTTCTTCCAAATCCCCGATAGTGCCTTTTTCTGTTGTTTCCTCACTATTCACGCCCTGAAGTTTACCACTTTCATAGAACTTATCATCTGAGTAGTCAACATCAACATAACCAGTCAATGAGCCATCAGCAGTTGGTATTACAACATTTAGACTCTTACCATGATTGTCTATAACAGTTTGACTCTGCGCGTGTAAACTAGCAGTTGTCACCAGTGTAATTAATAGTGCAACGAAATATCTCTTATGCTTCATTACGTCTTATTTAGTTAACGCAAATACAGTGCGTCACTGCTTAGAATGTCAAACTACAGCCTAGTCCTATTGCCGAAGAACGGAAGGGATGATTTGGCGTAGCGATACTCTTATCTTGAATGACTGTCGGTGCAATGTGTAATGACAGGTCATCTGAAATATTAAAATCCGACAGGGAGGCATCTACATAAGCATCAATAACAGATAAAGCATAGACTGCCACGGTTGCAAAGATGCTCAAATCGCGCCAACGACGATAGCGATCTTTACGTTGTTTGAATATGTTTTTATAGCGTTCTTCATTAGCAGATGTAATCGTTGTACCCAAATGCAAGAAGCTATTATAGCTCTGGGTCGTAGGGTCATTATCAACAAGATCGACGTATGCCTGTGCATAGTCATGATACATCTGATTATTCCATGTCATTGCGTAAATACACCCAACAATACCGCCATAGAATATTGGGAGCTTCCAATACTTACGATTATAAACCTGCCCAGCACCAGGTAATACCAATGCTAACCACAGTGCTCTCTTAGGATTAGGACGCCACTTTGCCCAATCACGACCTTGTCGCTTCACAAGACTAAGGCTATCCTTACGCACAACGGAAGTAAGACGTCCTTCATCATCTGGTGTTAATATCGCTCTTTCTTCCACATACTTATCCTGTGAATTAGGAACTTTAACAACGGAGGAATCGCCTGGATAGATTACTTTTATCGTATCATCAGAGACATTCTGAGCCTGCATACCCATTGAACAAACGAGCATCCCTACTGCTAATATCCCCCTACGAATTATATTCTTAACCATCATCACTATCCGTCTTTATTAACTAATACCTGTAAAGAAGTACTTTACTTCATTTTATCCATCACTTCCATAATATGCTCCAATTCTTCTTCTGAAGCAAACGGAATACTTATCTTCCCCTTCCCACTCGCATTGCAACTCATCTGAACCTTTGTGTTAAAGAAAGAGGAAAGGCGTTGCTTGAGGATATTAAACTCTTCAGGAAGACGCTTACGAGCTGCTATTTTCTTCTTGGCAGACTGTATGTCTTCCCCACTATTAAGCTGTTGACATAGTTCCTCTACCTTTCTAACACTATAACCATTCTTTAGAATCTCACGATAAAGCTTCAGTTGTAATGCCGGATTATCTAATGATAACAATGCACGAGCATGCCCCATGTCAACTTCCTTCTTCTGTAATGCCATCTGCACTTGCGCTGGAAGTTTTAAAAGACGAAGATAGTTAGCTATAGCGGCACGGCTCTTTCCTACACGCTCTGCCACTCTCTCTTGTGTCATACCACTCTTCTCCAACAAGTGTTCATAGGCAAGTGCGATTTCAATAGCATTCAAGTCTTCACGTTGGATATTCTCTACCAACGCCAATTCCATCACACTTTCGTCCTTAATCGTTCGAATATAAGCAGGGATAGCTGTTAATCCAGCTAACTGGCTTGCACGCCAACGTCGCTCACCAGCGATAATCTGGAAGCGGTTATCAGCTATCTGTCTCAAGGTGATTGGTTGTACTAATCCAAGCTCACGAATACTATTTGCCAACTCCTCCAAAGCGACTGGATCAAACTCACGACGTGGTTGATTAGGATTCGCTTCGATCTGATCTAAGGCTATCTCATTAATCGTTGAGCTGCCTTGTGTACTAACAGTATCAGTAGAAATCAATGCGTCAAGCCCACGACCCAACGCATTTGTCTTTGCATTTCGATTGTATTTCTTATGTACAGCCATTCCTTATTTCTTATTCTTTTCGATGATTTCTTTTGCCAGATTAAGGTGATTCTTTGCTCCAGTAGAGTCTGCATCATAGAGGATAACAGGTAATCCATGACTCGGACTCTCGGATAACTTCACGTTACGTTGTATGACTGAGCGGAACACCAGTTCCTGGAAATGACGCTTAACTTCATCATATATCTGTCGAGCTAACCGAAGACGACTATCATACATCGTCAACAAGAATCCTTCTATCTCGAGCTTCGGATTAAGCTTACTCTTAATAATCTTGATTGTATTCAGCAGTTTGCTAATACCTTCCAAAGCAAAGTATTCACACTGAACAGGTATGATTACGGAATCAGCTGCTGTCAAGGCATTGACCGTAATAAGCCCTAATGACGGACTACAGTCTATCAGAATGTAATCATAATCATCACGTATCTCAGCAAGCAGATTGCTCATTACCTTCTCACGACCGCTGAGTTTCAACATCTCAATCTCGGCTCCGACAAGGTCAATATGGCTGGGCACAATATCAAGCCCATCAATATCAGTTGTGTAGATAGCGTCTCTTATATCGGCATGGTCAATGATACATTCATAAAGAGAACAGTCCACTTCCTTTATATCTACACCCAAACCACTTGACGCATTAGCCTGTGGATCGGCATCGATAACCAACACGCTCTTCTCTAAAGTAGCAAGAGAAGCCGCTAAATTGATGGTGGTTGTTGTCTTTCCGACACCGCCTTTTTGATTGGCGAGAGCGATAATCTTTCCCATTTCTCTATATATTCCAAATACGTTTATTAGGCTACAAAGATACACAAATTATGTGAGACAGGGAGCTTTATAAACCTTTTTTCGTACTTTTGCATCCAATCAAAAGCGAAAACAATGGATTTTACTAAACCACTTATACTCGTCTCTAACGATGATGGATACCACTCGAATGGTATTCGCACGTTGGTTTCTTTCCTCACAGACTTTGCTGATGTGGTTGTTTGTGCACCCGAGTCTGGACGTTCGGGATTCTCATGTGCCTTCTCGGTAACTGATTATTTGTTATTGAAACAACGTCATAACATTCCTAATTGTGAGGTATGGTCATGTACTGGAACACCTGTCGATTGCGTTAAACTTGCATTAGATCAGTTGCTCAAAGAGCGTAAACCAGATTTAATCCTTAGTGGCATCAACCATGGCGACAACTCTTCTGTGAATAATCACTACAGTGGTACGATGGGAGTAGCCTATGAAGGCTGTATGAAATATATTCCTTCTATTGCCTTCTCAAGCTGTGACTATAACACTGAAGCCGACCTCTCTTACCTCAGGGATTACGTAAGAAAGATTGTAAAGAAGGTTCTTACCGATGGACTCCCTAAGGGCGTATGCTTGAATGTGAACTTCCCTAAGGTGGAGAAGTTCGCTGGCTTGAAGGTTTGCCGTATGGGATTCGGTAGTTGGACACGGGAGGTTGAACGTTGCAAACACCCTCGTGGCTTCGATTACTATTGGCTAACTGGGCATTATCGAAACGATGAACCCGATGCCACCGACACGGATCAATGGGCTTTAAATCATGGCTATGTATCGGTTACGCCAACACGTATTGACGTCACGGACTACGATATGATTGAGAAGATGAACACGTGGAATACCCTCTAAACACTTGATATATGAAGTATTACTTGATTGTTGGTGAGGCCTCTGGTGATCTACATGCTTCACGTCTGATGCAGTCTTTGATGCAGTATGACCCTGCTGCCGAGTTCCGCTTCTTGGGTGGAGATCTAATGCAGAGAGTGGGTGGAACACGGGTTAAACATTATCGGGAACTTGCCTACATGGGCTTTGTGCCAGTTCTACTCCACCTACCTACTATCTTCAAGAACATGAAGATGTGCAAGGAAGATATCGTACGTTGGCAACCCGACGTAGTAATCCTCATCGACTATCCAGGCTTCAATCTTAGTATTGCCAAATATGTAAAGAAGAATACAAACATACCTGTCTTCTATTACATCTCACCGAAGATATGGGCATGGAAAGAATGGAGAATCAAAGCTATTAAGCGTGATGTGAAGGAGATGTTCTCTATTCTTCCGTTTGAAATAGCTTTCTATGAGAAGAAACATCACTACAAAATACATTACGTTGGCAACCCCACTAAGGAGGAAGTAGATAACTTCCAACATGTTTACACAGAGTCGAAAGACGAGTTCTGTCAGCGTAATAACTTATCGTCGAAACCGATTATTGCGATCCTTGCAGGCAGTAGGAAACAAGAGATAAAGGATAATCTTCCGTCAATGCTTGAGGCTGCACGCCACTTTGAAGATTATCAAATGGTGATTGCAGCAGCCCCTTCTATCGAGAAATCATACTATAAGAAATATCTCGGAGATAGTGAAGCTAAGATGGTGGAGTTGCAGACTTACGAGTTACTCACCCACTCCACAGCGGCGTTAGTAACAAGTGGAACCGCAACACTTGAGACCGCTTTACTCAACGTTCCGCAAGTGGTTTGCTATGAGACGCCCGTTCCGAAGCTCATTCGTTTCGCTTTCAAGCATATAATTAAGGTGCGTTTCATCTCCCTTGTCAACCTCATTGCCGATAAAGAAATCGTACAGGAATTACTCGCCGACCGCTTTTCAATTTACAATATAGCCAACGAGTTATATCGAATCTTACCCGGTCAGCCCGCTCGTGAGCGCATGCTTGCCGATTATCAAATCGTCCGCGAACGCCTTGGAGATGCTGTTGCGCCTGATAATGCAGCGAAGATAATGGTTGGGAAGTTAACCAGCAGCATTGCACAAGTAGGCTTTTCTGTGACAAACAACAGTGAGTAACAGATATAACAAGACATAACCTCACTAACAAAGGACTATAAAGAATAAGATAAGAGACGCCTTCTTCCAATGGAAGAGGGCGTCTCTTTGATGTAAGGAGAGGCTCTCCTTGTATCGAGAAGGGCGTCCCGTCAATCAGAAGGGATATGCCTCAGCAAATTATACAGCCTTGTATAATTGAGTATCACGTACGTGATAATGGATTATACAGCGGTGTATAATTGAGTATCATCTACGTGATAACGGATTATACAGGGCGTGTATAATCACGCAAGCTATATCTATTAGCAAGATGATAGTACGCTTACAATACAAGTAGAAACCTAGTTTTAATTCCCTTTCTCTTATGTATAATAGGCAAAGACACCTATTGATTGGAGAGTAAAAACATACTGACAACGCACTTACGACAGGATATTTAGCACATCTTCTACTATCTGCTCATCCTGTAAATGGTTATCAGACAATAGCTGTTGAAGGTCGAAACGATCGTAGAGATCCTTCTTTACGCCGCCAACAAGTACCTTCATATCAGTAGGGCCATAGTAAGATGCAATGCGCTCACCGAATCCTCCATCCTTACAACCATCTTCCAATGTCACAACCAACTCGTGGTCATCCTTCAAAGCATTCAATGTATTCGCATCAACAGCATTCAGATAACGAGGATTGATGAGGGTTGCATCAATCCCTTTATCAGCCAATAAGCGAGCTACATTCTCACCTTTTTGATAGAAAGAACCTGCTGCAATGATAGCAACCTTTGAGCCTTTGTGCATGATCTTATACTTTGGTTCGTAGTCATACATGGTATCAACAGCCTCTGAAGTATGGTTAACTCCGTTGGTCGGAATACGTAAGGCGATAGGCTTCTTATCCTGTTGGATAGCCCAACGAAGCATTGCGAAATATTCCTCACAGGTAGTTGGAGCAAGATAAATAAGATTTGGTATGCTACAAAGCATTGGTATATCGAAAAGGCAGATATGCGTAATATCATTCATAGATGCCGTGCCACCCCATGCTACATTAATAACTGCTGGGTTAGAGTTAATGCAGAGATCCTGTGCAATCTGGTCGTAGCTGCGTTGGATAAACGTACTAAAGACTGTCCATACTGGATGTAGTCCGCCCTTTGCCATACCAGATATCATTGCTACAGCTTGCTCTTCGGCAATACCTACATCAACATGTTGCTTGCCTGCTTTCATACGTTTCTCTGGTGTAAACCCAGCTACAGATGGGGTGCCAGAGGTAACAGCAACGAGCGTCTTATCCGTCTTCATCTCCTCTAACATCCAATCGCTAAGGAGTTGCTCATAGGACTCATACGCTGGAGACGCTGGTCGACTACCATCCTCGATATTGAAAGGCATACCATAATGCCATGCCTCTTTATTGGCTACAGCAGGTGCGAAACCATGTCCTTTCTCTGTGTGGATATGAACGACAGTAGGCTTATCTGTCCCCTTCACACTGCGGAATAACTCTATTAACTTCGCAACATCATTGCCTTCCTCAAGGTACTTATATTCAAATCCCCACGCCTTGAACCAGTTATGCTCACAGGTTCCGTGGCTCTCACGCAAGGCACGTAAGTTCTTGTAGATACCGCCATGATTCTCTGCAATAGACATCTCATTATCATTGACAACGATGATGATTCCAGTGCCAAGTTCGGATGCTTCATCCAATCCCTCAAATGCTTCACCACCTGAAAGGGAGCCATCTCCTATGACAGTAATGATATTCTCGTTCGTACCCTTTAGGTCACGTGCCTTCTGAAGACCTGTTGCAAGACTCACAGAGGTGGATGTGTGTCCCACTTCAAAGTTGTCATATTCAGGACATTCAGTAGGTGATGAGTATCCACTGATGGCATCCATCGCCTCCAAATCACCTAAGAAACCAGACGCACGACCTGTTAGAACCTTATGCGGATAGCTCTGGTGGCTCACATCAAAGACTAATTTATCCTTCGGTGCATCGAATACATAATGTAAAGCAACCGTTGCCTCTACGAAACCGAGGTTCGGACCAATGTGCCCACCATGCTTACTAACACGATTCAATACTGCTTGGCGAGTTTCATCCGCTACAATCTTTAATGCTTCGATACTTAGTGGTTTTAAGTCGGCTGGCGACTTGATCTTCTCAATGTACATGTTATTTGCTTTATAAATGGTTGTTATCTTGTGCGCACAAAGGTACTAATACTATCTAAGCATCAGCCTACCGATATCTTAAATAATCCTATCCACCTCCTCTTTCTTACGCTTCCTCCACCTGTGTCTTCGGCCAATTAACAAGATAAAGGTGCTCCGTGGCACGGGTGAATGCTGTATAGAGCCAGTGGATATAGTCGGGAGTTAGCATCTCATCTGTCATATAGCCTTGATCAAGATAGATGTGCGCCCACTGCCCACCTTGTGCTTTATGACAGGTAATAGCATATCCGAACTTCACTTGCAAAGCATTGTAATAATCATCCTCACGTATCTTCTTCATACGATCAGACTTCAGTGGTACGTCGGCATAATCTGCCAGTACTTGTTGAAAGAGTTGTTCGTTCTGTTCGTGCGTTAGTGCTGGTGCTTCCGTTGTGAGCGTATCAAGAATGACGATCATATCCTCCTCGGTATTGTCGTAATCGGGGAATGATAAGGTAACATCGGCAAAACGGAATCCATAAAGCTCCCGCACATTGCGCACACTACGCACAATAGCACGGTCGCCATTGGCTATGAAGCCCCCTTCAATCCCCCTGAAAGAAGAGAGTCCTTTGTTGGAGGTCGCCTTACCTTGCATTCCCTCCCCTGCTGCTTGGGCTTCCCCCCTTTCGGGGGGATTGTGGGGGGCTTTATACTTATTCTTCACCACCATCAACATATCGCCCGTTGTCAATTCCTCTTCACGCCCTAATACCATATTACGAATACCCTGATTGAAGATATTGGCACGCTTATTCGACCGTGTGATAACCATGGTTTCATCTATTCCTACTTCTGCATAACTCGTTGAAAGGCTCTCTATGAGTTCATCGCCAGGTACGATTGAGATGTCGGCAAAGCCTTTGAAGCGAATCTTGGGTAGTGCTGTTGCTTGGTCGTGGGTAATCATTTGCCGAATGATGGTAGCATTATAGAGAATACCAGAGTCTTGGCTTTGACGGAGAACTTCATTCAAATCACACTCATAGACCTTCAAGCCATAAGCAGCTAACACGTCAGTACGCAAGGCGGGACTCTCGGCTTCACCCACAGGGGGCAACTGCGCCTTATCACCAATCAGCAACATTCGGCAGTTGCGTTCGTTATAAACAAACTGAATGAGGTCGTCTAACAAGCAACCACTCCCAAAGGTGGAGTTCACGGAGGTTAGACTTATCATCGAGGCTTCGTCTATCATGAACAAACGATTACGATAGAGATTCGCATTAAGGTTGAACTTTCCATCCAATCCAGCGAATGTTCGCTCTCGATAGATACTTCGATGAATGGTAGCAGCAGGCTGACCAGAGTTTAAAGAGAATACTTTTGCTGCACGACCAGTAGGTGCGAGAAGGCTTATCTTGTATTGCAAGTCTAAGAGCGTGCGCACAATAACACTTGCTAAGGAGGTTTTGCCCGTACCAGCACTACCTCGGAGTATCATCACACAACGCTCATCGCTATCGGTTATGAAGCGTTCGAAGACATCAAGGGCATGCATCTGGTCGGTGGTCGGAGCGAACGGGAAGTTACGAAGTATTTGATACATTAGTTCGTTGGACATGTGTCTTACCTTTATCGTTTCCTTATGTTATAATCATCTATTAGAACGACAAAGATACAATATTCTTATTACATCACACTCCTTTTTTAAAAGAATACATCTTGAATAATACTCTCTACTCCCCTCCTCTCTGGAGGAGAGGGGTTGGGGGTGAGGCTTTATTTTTCCTTCTTTTCCTTGCCCATTCCATTTTATCTTATTACCTTTGCGCCCGTTGAGTGAGAATTAACTTATTAATAATGATGTTACAAACAACGAATTTCAATCAAGCTAACGTTTGCGCCTTATATAATAAAGGTGTAAATGCATGTGCTATTGCGTTGGATTCTTTAACATCTAAAAACGAGAAAAAGATAGCAAATAATTTGGTAGTTCCAAATATTTGTATACTCTCTCTCTCTCTCTCTCTCTAGTAGAGCAGACGTAAATTACACATTTTTTTCTTCTCGCGTACGCGCGCGCGAAGCGTGTCGCAAACCCTGTAAACAAAGGACTTCTAGGAGTTTCCTTTGTTCTTTTTTTGTGTCCGTACCTAAACCGAAATATAGAAAAATTAAGCACGAAATAACAACTATTTTTAATCAATAAAACAATGGAGAAAAAGAAAGAAAAGAAGAATTATTCTGCACCTAATTGCGTAATAGTTCAGGTAAACGAAACCACTAATTTAATGGCGGGGTCTCCTTTTAATGGTCAGCATAACCCAGCAACTCCTGGCGGAACCATCAGCAGTGCTAAGCAAGCACCAGCATGGCAGGGAGCTGACAATGAGAACGAAGACGATTTTTCCGCTTGGGAAGACTAACAGAGAGTTATTAACAAAGAGAACTAAGTAAAAATGAAGAAAACAATGAAACGACATTCATTCATCGCACGACTAGCGTCTTTGGCTGTCGTGTTTGGTTTAACATTAGCCTTTGCCTCTTGTGCGAATGATGATTTAGCGCAGAACGGCAAAACCTCCACTGACGATAAAGGCTTAACTGCATTCTGCACAGGCGAACCAGCAACACGCACAACCATGGAGGCAGATGGCAAATTCTATTGGGAAGCAGGCGATAAGATTTGGGTAAAGGACGATAGTGGCAATTGGAAGCAAAGTAGCAACTCGCCAACAGGCAAGAAAGCCTCTTTTAAGTTTTTAATGCCTGGTAAATACACCGCCAAATCTTCATACGAAGTTTATTACCCTGGTAAGAATGGTAATCAAAACCAAGTAACCATCTCTGCGAGTCAAACGCAAACAGAGCCTAACACCACCGCTCACTTTGGTGCATCAGGCGATTGCGGTATAGCCAAGGCAACACGCAACGCTACAAGCCACGAGTTCGAGTTTGCACTCGACCACAAGGCAGCTTACCTTGTTTTTAAGCCTTATACAAGCAATGATGTACTAAAGTATTGCTATCTCACGAAGATAGAAGTGACATCAGATAATGACATTGCATCCACATCTACCTATACACTTGATCCAACCGCAGATACTGGTGCAGGCGCATTAACAGGTACAGGTAACGGAAAGCAGATTGTACTTACAACAAAGGGCGACTATGGTAGTACATTTCAAAATGGTTTTCCCTTGACAAACACTTCTGCCAGTCTAACAACCAATGGTGCTTACATGGTTATCAAGCCTGGCACACACACTTTAAGAATCCGTTACTGGGTAAAGGATGTTGCAACGAACATAGAGGGAACAATTACCAAGATTATTCCTTCCCATACCTTTGCAAAGAACGAATACGTCAACATGGAAGCTGATCTGCAAATAAAGAATTACGACGGTGACAAATACTACATGTGGGACGCACAGGAACAGTACTGGAAGGGGCAAGAATGGAACCTTGGTGGCAGCCAGCCAACACTGACAAGCCAGTCTGCCAGCAGCGACTATCCACGGAATAGTAGCGATACTAACAATCGTTGGTACCACGAGGGCGGTGGTTCAGGTCGCTTCGACGCTACCCAAAGTTGCGCAGGTCTTCCCAACGTGAACGAGATGACATGGTACGCCGCAAAGGGCGAACCACGTTGGGACGCAGACGAACTTTGGACAACAATGGGTCACTTATATAAAGGTGGTATGTGGTTTAAGAAGAAGGCGAATATAAGCGGATTTGACGCTAACAAAGCCGTAGACGGAACCGATTGGCGAACAAATGGCTACCAAAGAAGCTGGTCCGCATCTTACACTCTTCCTTCCGCAGCTGACGCAAATAATTACTTCTACCTGCCCGCCTTGGCTTACTACGGCTCTGGTCAGCTGAGCAATGTTGGCAACGTAGGCTTCTATTGGTCGTCAAGTGCTCTCTCATGGAGCAGTATCTATGCGTACTGCCTGTACATCAGCAGTGGTCACGCCAACGTGGGCTACTACCACCGCGCCAGCGGGTTCAGGGCGGAGGCACTTCAGTAGTCCTCGCGATTGCTCCTTTACAGGTGTCGGCCTCAAAAAGGCGGCACCTAAGACACCGCCGTACGGTGATTGAGATAGGACATAAACAATGGGCTTCAAGGGTGTTTAACACCTACGGTCAAGGGTGTTTAACACCCTTGATCAACAGTGTTAAACACCCTTGAAGAAGAGTCTTAAACACCCTTGAAACGAAGTATTGAATACCAATAGAAAAAGAGTTTTAACAATATAATTATCAACCATTTAAAAGTAAATACTATGGTAGAGTTTGAAGTAAAATCAAAGAAACAAACAATCGGGAAGAAGAAGGGGCAGACGGTGTACTACGCTGTGCCCAAGAGTAATCAACACATGACGCTTGACTCGCTTTGCGACATGATTATGGACGAGACATCGCTCTCGCGTGGTGATGTGATGAACACGCTTATCACATTGGGTAAGATGGCGTGCCGCTCGCTGAAGATGGGTGCCAGTATTGACCTTGGCGACCTCGGTTCGCTTCGCATTTACTTCCCTCCAAAGATGATGGACGACATGAAGGACGTGACAGCTGCCACACTGAAGAAACCAAAGATTGTCTTTACTCCTAAGAATAGGATGCGTGAGGCTGCAAATGCTGTGGAGGTGTCAGTGGATAATCCTGCTAGGAAGAAAGAGAAAGAGCCTGAGAAGAAAGGGGAAGAAAAAGAAAAGGAAGCGGTTGGACCACAAGCGGGGTAAAAAGCCGAAGAGGGGCTTGGGGAGGTTTTTACCACGGGAGCATTTAAGGTTGATTCAGGGTATCAATCGTTCTGTAATAAGACAATCGATTATATTAATTGTGAAATTAATGTCTTTCAAAACTAGTGTATTAATTTGGTTCTCTCGCTCCTGTGGTACACAGCCTCACCCCCAAAAAGAGGGTGGGGCTTTTGTATAAGACAGAAGAACACAGATAAAGACATAGTAACATAGTTTTAGACAGAAGGACAGAAGAACATATTTTCAATGACACAGGCTTTGGAGACATAGTAACATACGAACATAGGGGTATAGTAACATAGTTTTAGACAGAAGGATATAGAAAACAGAAGAAACATATTTTTCAATGACATAGGAATTGAATGCATAGAATTTGCTTATATTCTAAAAAAAACGTACTTTTGCCACCACTCACGTAATAAGAAATTCTAAATCACACATTTATATCTATGAGTTTGAAAATCGTTGTACTTGCTAAGCAGGTACCAGACACAAGAAACGTGGGTAAAGATGCGATGACAGCTGAGGGCACGGTGAATCGTGCAGCACTGCCAGCTATCTTCAACCCAGAAGACCTAAACGCTTTAGAGCAGGCCTTACGACTGAAAGATCAAGACCCAGATGCCTCTGTTGGTATTTTGACTATGGGTCCTCCACGTGCTGGAGAAATTATCCGACAAGGACTTTATCGTGGTGCAGATACCGGTTGGTTACTTACCGATCGCAAGTTTGCTGGTGCCGACACCTTGGCTACTTCTTACGCCTTGGCTACTGCCGTAAAGAAGATTGGGGATGTAGACATTATCATTGGTGGTCGTCAAGCTATTGATGGCGATACGGCACAGGTGGGTCCACAGGTTGCACAAAAGTTAGGTCTTAATCAGGTTACTTACGCTGAAGAGATTCTAAAGGTGGAAGGCGGAAAGGCAACTATTCGCCGTCATATTGATGGTGGTGTTGAGACGGTCGTAGCCCCATTGCCAGTGCTGATTACTGTTAATGGTTCTGCAGCACCTGCTCGCCCATGTAATGCTAAGCTCGTTATGAAGTACAAATACGCTACATGTCCTATGGAGCGCAAGGGTAATGAGCCTTGGGCTAACCTCTACGAAGAGCGTCCTTACCTCACTTTGAACCAATGGTCAGTTGCTGACGTTGATGGAGACGAAGCTCAATGCGGTCTTAGCGGTTCGCCAACAAAGGTGAAAGCAGTGCAGAACATTGTCTTTCAAGCTAAGGAGAGTCAGACGCTAACAGGCTCTGATGAGGATATTGAAGGACTTGTTAAGGAACTATTAGGAGAGAAGATAATTGGGTAAAAAAGCCTCACCCCCAGCCCCTCTCCGAGTGGAGAGGGGAGTGGAATGTACTGTTTGCTATTAACATACATAAAGGTGAGGCATCATATAAATATTTAAATCCCCCAGCAAGTGAAACATTTCACTCCCCTCTCCATTACTTCCCTTCGGTCAGTGACCGTTGGTTCGGAGAGGGGGCGGGGGTGAGGCTTATGAATAACGTATTTGTATATTGCGAAATAGAAGAGACCACCGTACAGGAGGTTTCGCAGGAGCTATTGACTAAGGGTCGTAAGCTCGCTAATGAATTGGGTGTTGAGTTACATGCTATTGTTGCTGGTAGTGGTATTAAGGGGAAGGTGGAAGACCAGATTCTGCCTTACGGAGTAGACAAGCTCTTTGTCTTTGATGGTGAGGGACTATTCCCTTACACATCTGCACCCCACACAGATATCCTTGTTAATCTCTTCAAAGAGGAGAAGCCACAGATTTGTTTGATGGGTGCAACGGTGATTGGTCGTGACCTCGGTCCTCGTGTATCATCATCATTGACAAGTGGTCTGACTGCCGATTGTACACAACTAGAGATTGGTGACTACGATGACAAGAAAGCTGGCAAGCATTATGAGAATCTGCTTTATCAGATTCGCCCTGCCTTTGGTGGTAACATCGTAGCAACGATTGTCAACCCAGACCACCGTCCACAGATGGCAACGGTTCGTTCTGGTGTAATGCAGAAAGCACTCTATGAGGGTAAGGCAAAGAATGAGGTTGTCTATCCAGATGTTGCTAAATATGTGCCTGAAGTAGACTATGTTGTAAAGGTTATCGACCGCCATGTCGAACCAGCACAGAACAACTTGAAGGGTTCTCCTATCGTTGTTGCTGGTGGATATGGTGTTGGTTCAAAGGAAGGTTTCGACTTGCTATTCAAGCTCGCAAAGGAACTTCATGGTGAGGTCGGTGCTAGTCGTGCTGCTGTTGATGCTGGTTGGGTAGACCACGATCGCCAAATTGGACAGACAGGTGTCACCGTTCACCCTAAAGTGTACATCGCTTGTGGTATCTCTGGGCAGATTCAACACATTGCTGGAATGCAGGACAGCGGTATCATCATATCTATTAACAACGACCCAGACGCCCCCATCAATGCCATTGCCGACTATGTCATCAATGGAACAGTTGAGGAGGTAGTGCCTAAGTTGATAAAGTATTATAAGCAGAATAGTAAATAAAGCCTCACCCCCGCCCCCTCTCCGAGTGGAGAGGGGAGTAGACACTACTATTAGATGTTGTTAGGGAAAAGGTAGATAGTTAGACTATAAGGTATGGGAAAGGATGGAGCGCAATGGTTTGAGACTGCTTCTGTTGATAGATATAAGCTATTAAAAGAATTTGCAAAGGAGAACAGACGGCACATGACGGATGCAGAGAAAGTCCTTTGGAAAGTTCTACGCCAATCAAAATGTAGCTTCAAATTCAGACGGCAACATCCCATATATGATTATATCGCTGACTTCATTTGCTTAGAGAAGAGACTTATAATAGAGGTTGATGGGGCTTACCATTGCGAACCTCAGCAACAAGAAGATGACCAAATCCGTACGGATATCCTCTCAGATATGGGGTACAAGATACTTCGCTTTACTAATGACGAAGTGCTATCCAGCCCACATACTGTATTAAACATGATTAAAGAAGAAATAAATAACAAATAAATAAAAGCCATTAAACACCTCCTATAAAGCATATCACTCCCCTCTCCATTCGGAGAGGGGGCGGGGGTGAGGCTATTGGGACTTATGAATTATTATACTGACCACCCAGAGATAGCGTTTCACTTGAATCATCCATTGATGAAACGCATTGTAGAATTGAAGGAGCGTAACTACGCTGATGCCGCTACACACGCTGAAGCACCAGTAAACTACGAGGACGCTATTGAGAATTACAAGCGTATCCTTGATATTACGGGAGACATCACAGCGAACATCATCGCACCTAACTCTGAAGCTGTCGACCAAGAAGGTCCACACCTCATTGATAACCGCATGCACTATGCAAGTAAGACGCTTGAGAACATACAAGCCACTCGTCAAGCTGGTTTATGGGGCGTATCAATGCCACGCCAATATGGTGGCTTGAACCTTCCTAACGTCGTATTCTCTATGTTATCAGAGCTTATTGCAGCTGCTGATGCTGGCTTCCAAAACATTTGGTCATTGCAGTCATGTATCGACACGCTCTACGAGTTCGGTAATGACGACCAACGCCAACGCTATATCCCACGCATTTGTGCAGGCGAAACCATGTCAATGGACCTCACCGAACCAGATGCTGGCTCCGACCTCCAGCGCGTTATGCTCAAGGCTACCTTCGATGAGAAGGAGAATTGCTGGCGACTGAATGGTGTGAAGCGATTCATTACCAATGGTGATTCTGATATCCACCTCGTCCTCGCCAGATCAGAAGAGGGCACACGAGACGGACGTGGCTTGTCTATGTTCATATACGATAAGCGCAATGGAGGCGTTGACGTGCGTCACATCGAGAACAAGCTCGGTATACATGGTTCGCCTACTTGCGAGCTTGTTTACAAGAATGCAAAAGCAGAACTATGTGGCAACACACGCATGGGACTCATCAAATACGTTATGGCATTGATGAATGGTGCTCGACTCGGCATAGCCGCTCAGTCGGTGGGTCTTGAGCAAGAGGCTTACAACGAGGGATTGGCATACGCAAAGGAACGTGCGCAATTCGGCAAGAAGATCATAACTTTCCCTGCGGTTTACGATATGCTCTCTCGTATGAAAGCGAAGCTCGACGCTGGTCGTTCGCTATTGTATCAGACGGCTCGTTACGTTGATATCTACAAGGCATTGGAGGATATTGCTCGTGACCAGAAGCTCACTCCTGAGGAGCGTCAAGAGATGAAGAAGTACATAAGACTGGCTGACGCTTTCACTCCGCTCGCCAAGGGTATCAACTCTGAATACGCTAACCAGACTGCTTACGATGCTATCTCTATCCATGGAGGCTCTGGCTTCATCATGGAGTACAAGTGCCAACGCTTGTATCGTGATGCGCGTATCTTCTCTATCTATGAGGGTACAACGCAACTCCAGGTAGTAGCTGCTATTCGTTACATCACCAACGGCACCTACCTTTCTATCATGAAGGAGATGCTTGAGGGCGAACTCGCTTGCGACTGCATGAAGGCTTTGCGCGATCGTGTTGCTCGTCTCGTTGAGCTTTACGAGGAGTCAATCGAGAGGGTAAATGCTTACGATAACCAAGATATCCACGACTTCCTTGCTCGCCGTCTATACAATATGACAGCCGATATCATTGGTTCGCTACTCTTGATTGAAGATGCTTCTAAGGCACCAGAGTTATTCAAGAAGTCGGCTAATGTATTCGTTCGCATGGCAGAGGAAGAGGTGATTGGTCACGCTTCTTACATCAAGTCATTCGACCCAGCAGACCTTGCTAACTTCAAGGCTACGGACGATGAACCTGCTGAAGCATAACGATTAACACACAAGAAACGTCTAACGGGAGGATGTGTCATTACATTTTCGACACATCCTCCTTACCTTTATTATATAACTAATTAATTTCTATAACAGCATAATAACATTGCCAGCAAACAAGCTCTAAGATAATGAAAGAACTATCCAAACACCCAACAAATAGAGTTAAATCAGTTCTACTGTTATATCTTCTTTTCTTTGTTTCAATGTGTGGGTATTCCGAAACAGCAGACACACTATCTGTTATCAGCAACGATAGCTTACAAACCGAACAAAATACAATTATCCAACCATCGCTTCAGACTAAGATGGATAACTTCAGACAGCGACGTTGGTTTCAAGCTACCTATCTAGGCGTCCCACTGATAGCTATGGGGTTACTCGAAAAACATTTCGACGATAAGTTCCGAGTACTAAGGAATGACTTCATGCCTAAGTTCGACTATAAACTCGACAATTACACACAGATAGCACCAGCGGCTGTCATGCTCGGCTTGAAGGCAGCAGGAGTGCCAAGCAGGTCCTCATGGGGAAGGATGATTATGAGCGATGCTATCACCATTACTTTGATGACAGGGGTGGTACAAGGACTCAAATATACAACCAATGTAACCCGACCTGATGGAAGCAATAAACAGAGCTTTCCCTCAGGACATACTGCGACCGCCTTTATGACTGCCACTATGCTATCCAAGGAGTATGGGCACATCTCTCCATGGGTGAGTGTTGGGGCATATACCATAGCAACTGCAACAGGACTAATGCGTATGGCGAATAACAAGCATTGGCTCAGTGATGTCATGGTTGGAGCTGGCTTTGGTATTCTGTCAACAGAGTTCGGATATTGGATAACTGATACTTTCATGAGAGGTAGGGGATTAAACTTCCAAAAGTTACAAGAGGAGGAACAACTAGGACGTAGCAACCCTTCATTCTTCAACCTCTATATGGGCTTTAATATCCCTCTAAGTAAGTTTGATATCAATAATAACACAACCATCCAAACATCAGTGGGAACCGTCCTTGGTGTTGAAGGAGCCTACTTCTTCAATAAGTATATAGGTATTGGTGGGCGTTCAACTTTCTCAAACATACAGCTTATCATTAACGACACTGAAACACAAGACAACACGTTCAACTTCGATAACTTCAGCATTGGACCTTATTTCTCGCTTCCACTAACGCTTAGATGGACGCTTGATACAAAGCTGCTAGCAACGTTTACCTATTATTACAATACAATAATCAATAATATAAATATTCCGAAAAATACTGGATGGGGCATTGGAACAGGTTTAGGTATTAACTATCATATAAGAAAGCATTTCGCCTTTGGCTTATTTGCCGATCACAATATACAGCCACCATACAGCATGAAGAACAAAGAGTACATTCACACACTGACTATTGGTACCAAAGCTGCCATGAGATTCTAAGGTTTACACTATAAAACAGCTACATCCAATTAGTTGGATGGTATCATCCAATTAGCTGGATGGTGTCATCCAATTAGTTGGATGATGTTGTCCAATTAGTTGGATGCATTCGTCCAATTAGTTGGATGATGTCGTCCAATTAACTAGATAGTGCTGTCAAATTAGTTGAATAACATTATCTACCTCATTGAAAAACATATATAAGAACTCTCATTAATAGGAATCCATAACAACAGATTAGTTGCTTTTCTTCTAACAAAATTGTCTATTAGGTTGCCTTCATTAGCTGTTTTGAACCGCCTTTCACAGCTCTTCCCTCAAAAGAAGTTATTAGAACCAATAGTCTATAACAACCTCAAGAGCGAAATAAAACATACACCTTTATGGTGATATGCGAAATTATCTCTATCTTTGCAGCACGTAATTAAAAGGAAAGAATATGAAGAGGTATATGCAAGCAAGCCTATTATTGATGGGCTTCCTGTTGGTTCAATCAACCGCAGCAATGGCGCAATGCCCTATCAAGGAACGGATTATGAATGGTGAGGGAGAGGCTGATTCGACATCGCAAGTAAGATCTGCTCCTGCACTGGCAAGCTACACGTTGGTTATTTTCTTCGATAAGAAGAAGGGCAGCAAACCGCTCATGAAGGCGATCAAGACGAGCGCATGTACGGTGCTCTACAAATACAAGGAATCTAACGGAGTAGCGATTAAGGTGCGTGAAGGATGGGATATGAACAAAGCCATAGCCTACTTCAAAGGCGTGAAGGGCGTTCTAAGTATAGGCGTGAATGGTATCATGCAGCCCGAATAGGCATCTGTAACGTTCCAACAAACAATAAGGTCAGGCTAAAAACATAGCCTGACCTTTCTTTGTTAGATGGTAGATAGCACGCGATTAGATGATAGATAGCACGTGATTAGATGGTAAGAGGACACGTGATTAGATCGTAAGAGAGAGCATGATCACTTCTTCTTTGGATTGACATTGAACTTCCATGCGAGCGAGAACATCACATATCGGGGAATACTGTTGTGCCAAGTCTCCATGCGCCCTTGCTCATTAACGGCATAGCTTGTACTCCTCAACTGGTGGAGAATATCGAACGCCTGCAACTTAGCTAACAAATGATTGTTGAAGAAGGAACGTGTGAGTTGTGCATTCCAGAGCCAGTCTGACGTGTTCATCTCTGCTTGCTGATAGCCTCGACGCATAAAGACTGTCATGTCAGTGACCAACTGGAAATGGCAAGGAAGTGCTAAGGTCGTATTCAGTCCCACGTTATAGTCACCTGCATGAATAGCCTCGAAGCCTGTGCGCTTGCTAGTGATTGAGTAATACTTCACGCCTCCGTGCAAGGCAACCTCTGCATTGTCATTGGCTCGATAATTCAACTTCAATGAGTTATCAAGTATCACATTCCCCACTATGCTACGCTCGTTTCCCGTGCTACCCAGCGTCTGTGCCATATCCACCGAGTGCCTATATTCTGCTGCGAAGTTGTTATCAATCGTCAACCGATTGTTCTTATCCAATGCACGTGTGAAGTTGAAACTACTATTAATATGCCAGTTACCATTCACACTAACGGGTAGGATGTGCGAAACGGAGGTCGTTTTATCATATTGCAGACCGTATGCCACAGCGTTATCCGTCTGATTATAGCTCGCACTTAGGCTGATATTCTGTTGGTGCTGACCACGGAATGTCACATTACCCGTCACATAGTACTTATGAATATCACGCAACTTGCTATTGCCCTCACGCACATATAGCGGATTGCTGTCGTCTCGGTAAGTGGTAAGAAGCGTCATCTCGGGGAAGTCCGAACTCACCCCCATGCGCACTGACCATTGACCTTGTTTCTCCAAAGAGAGCATAGGTTCGAAGAATGTCCGCTGTCGACTGATGTGCTGCATCCCCATTCGTTCATAGTTCAGACTGGCATGCAAGAGGCGAACGGGTACTCCCACACGGAACTCGGCACCGAAGAGTAGGCTCTTTAATGACGAATAAGAAAGATTGAAGAGGTGCTCATGTCGACGCTCCCGATACTCATAAGTGTTGTTACCATCCAATGCGCCCGCTATCATCAAGGCTGTTGATGGTGGGAGATTATCGAGTGAGTAAGGTCCAGCACCTATCCGATCGAGTCGGTAAAGGAGGTTATTTGTCTTGTTAAAGTTATAGATGTACTTGTATTCAGGTATCACGCTGCGGCCACGATAGTTCCATATATAATGCAAGCCAGCCGTTAGCTTGAGGTTCTGATTCGGTGTATTGAGATAGCGCACACGCTTATCTGCAGGTAAGGCAGCCGTTGGGTATTGCAAGTCGGACGATAATAATGAGCGATTCAGGTCTCTAGTGTAATACACCTGACCTGTTACTCCGAACATATCACTCATTAACACCTTCCATCCCACACTATTATCGAATGTGAAACCATAGTGCTTTACATCGTTACTCTGGCTTTCCATCAGTCGACTCAACAATGAATTATGTACCGAGTCACGCTGGTTTTCCAGTCCCCAACCCGTTTTCTTCTTATAAGATGCAGCCAGATTCGATGTCACATAATAGGCATCTTCCTGCAATATTAACAGGTTGGTTGTTTGCCACGACGTACTACTATTCCTCATATTCGACACCGCCTTGCGATAGGAGTCACCATCAGGTAAGAAGGTCTGTGTGTTCGTCTTCGTTACTAAATTATCGTTCGTATGCTCCCAAGTGACATCACTTTGAAACCAAGAGATCGGTGAACCCAAGGGGCGCATATAAGAGAGTCCAGCCGTCTTCGTCGTTGTTAGTCCGTCAGAAACATCCTGCGGCGACCATTCCCCATCAAGTCTTGCCCGCTGATTATCGTTTAGGTTGTTCATACTAAAGTATGTCCCGATACGCTCCTTATCGGAGAACTTCATGAGAAAAGCACGTGTCATATAACGATGTTGAGTACCTGCTCCAGCCTCAAAGTTGCCCATGTAGCCCGTAGCATACTCCTTCTTCAGTCGTACATCCATTGTATATACCTTGTCGCCCATGTCTTGTCCCATCATCTGCGACTTCTGTCCAGCCTTATTGAACACCTTTATCTTACTTACCGTGTAGGCTGGCAGGTTCTCCAAAGCCATCATTGGGTTACCAGAGAAGAAGTTATTGCCATTGACCAATAGGCTCTCTACATACTTGCCATTGACATATATCTGTCCATCCTTCGTCAGTTTCGCCCCCGGCAAGCGTGCCACTAAGGTCTCCAGCATACTCCCTTCAGGCAGATTAAACGCATCGGCATTATAGACGATAGTATCTTTCTTGATGACCATCTTCAGCTTTGTCGCCTTCACCGTGACCTCTTTTAACTTGTGCACCTTATACATATAGATGGTTCTCACAGGTATATAGAACTCGCGTTTGCTCTTCAGTTCGCAATTCATGTAGGCATCTTGATACCCTTCTGACACCGCATGAACAATGTAATGACCCTTTTCTATAACACCAGGAAAGGAATATTCGCCAGAATAAAGCGTCTCGCCGCTCTCTGGATTCTGCTCTGCTTCGGTCGAAACAGAATCTATCACAATGCTATCCGCCGTCATCAAGTATAACTTCACAGGCATTCCTTCTCCCGTAATAGCGTCTTGCACCAATCCATTCACTTGATAACGATACTTCTGTGCATGGGCTGATAAGCATATAAACAGCGCACAAATCATAAAAAATAAGCTTCGAACTCGGTTCTTAGTCATAAACTTTAGGTTGATTATTAGATGTTTGTTAAGGATTTATCGAATATCTATCCCATAGGTATAAACCTATTATTGGCATAGACACATGACTTGATTGCAAAGATAGGACAAATCTTTTATATTACAAGTAGGCTTCCGTTAAATAAGACAAAACTTATATCAGCAATCAAAGAAAGCCTCTCTTGCATTGAAAGAGACGCCTCCTTCGTATCAAGGAAACGCCTTCTTCATATTGAAGAAAGCCTCTCCTTCTTTACTGTCTCCTATCCGGTGCTAACGAAGCACTGCCTCGCTACACTGCACAAAACAAAAAACTACACGGAGAAACACGCTATATAAGATTTAATGTGTATATTTGTTGCCGTCAAAACAATACTTATTAATCTGAACAAACAACGTTATTAACTATGATACCATTCAATCGTTTCGCATCCACAATCACCTTAGCTCTCACCTTATCTGTCGGTGTGCATGCACAATCAACGAACTTGGAAAAGGACGTGGAGAGTTATTTCTTGCAAACATTAAATACCCAACTGACCACGGAAGTGGCTGACCGAAAGGCTTTCACCAATGCCCCTACCTGTGTAACCCACCTACAACAAAGCATCAAGAACAAGGATATTCCTCACTATCAAGAGATGGTTTGGAAGGCTTGGCAAGCAGCTAATCGGGCACTGAAGGAGCAGAAACTCATTCCTGCAGAGCCTTTACAAAATGCCAATCAGGCATCATGGGACTTGCCACAAGGCTTAGAGCCTAACGCAAAAATGCCTTATTACTATGGAACGAAAGGCACAAGTGATAAGCCACTACCGCTCTTTCTTTATCTACATGGCTCTGGACCGAAGGCGCAGGAATGGCAGAATGGTATCTTACTTGCCAAGTCGTTCCATGATTCGCCATCGTCTTATTTCATCCCACAGATACCCAATGAGGGCGAATACTATCGTTGGTGGCAACTTGCCAAGCAGTTTGCTTGGGAGAAACTCATCCGCCAGTCGCTCGCAGAAGAGGCTGTCGATGCTAACAGACTATATGTCTTTGGCATATCAGAAGGTGGTTACGGAAGTCAGCGACTAGCCTCTTTTTATGCCGACTATTGGGCAGCTGCAGGTCCAATGGCTGGTGGAGAACCATTGAAGAATGCGCCAGTTGAGAATTGTGCTAATATAGGGTTTTCATTCTTAACAGGTGCTGATGACACTGGATTCTATCGTAACATCTTAACCCATTACACGCAGGTTGCTTTCGATTCAGCGCAACTCTCTCGTCCACTCTCTGCTGACCAACAGCCCCTCTTCCGCCATCGTGTACAGCTCCTACCCGGTATGCAACACCACATAGACTATAGTCTCACCACACCATGGTTGCGCCAATTCGTTAGGAATCCATACCCCAAGACGGTGCTATGGGAGGACTTTGAGATGGATGGAAGGCATCGTTCAGGCTTTTACAACTTACAGGTTTTGAAGCGTCCATCAGCCCTTCGCACCTATTATGATATGTCTATTCAAGGGAATGTGATTACTCTTAGCATACAAGATGTACGCTATACAACAACGGAGAAAGAGCCACAATGGGGCATAGAAATGAAGTTTAATCGTTCTTACTCGGCGGCTCAAGGAGGGAAACTACGTATCTATCTCAATGATAAACTGGTAAATCTTAACAAAGAGGTGACAGTAATCATCAACGGAAAGAAGGCTTTTCAGGGTGTTGTAAAGGCTAATCTAAAAGACATGATCAATAGTTGTGTGGAATATTACGACCCCTATCGTGTGTACCCAACAGCCGTAGAGGTGAGTTATTAAACATTACAAACAAAATAGGAACAGACGCACTTGTCTGTTCCTTATCTTATACCTCCAGTAACTCAAGTAGGTGTATATCCACCTTTAGAAGGGCTTTCGGAAGTTTCCTGCTAGAAGCCTTCTCCATTATTGAACAGGGTTCTGCTGATAGATCTTCAAGCCAAATTCATGCGCATAGGCATAAACGTGTTCGAGAATATCTGACGTTGAATGCTCATAAGGAACCCAATCCTTATTAGATAAGAAGAAGTAAAACTCGATAGGAACTCCTGCTTGCGTCGCATCTAATTGACGCAGGAGTAAAGTCATCTTAGGGTTTACATCTTCTCGTTTGGATAGGTAATGTTCCATGTAATGACGGAAGAGTCCGATGTTAATTACATCTCCCTTCAAATCCTCCCCCTTGACATATTCCTTTGCAAGAAGGTTCTTCTTGAGATCATCATCAGCAATTCTTATACTGCGAACATCAAAGTAGACGACCTTCTTCACACGACGTCCTCCACCCTCTAACATATCCTTCCAATTTAAGAAAGAGCCGTTGACGAGTGTCTGCGGAGATACCGTTGCAATAGAGTTATCGCCTTGCTTCACCTTAACCGTGGTAAGGGTGATGTCTTGAACAGTACCATCTATACTCCCATCGGTCAATGTTATCCAGTCTCCAATGTGTATCATCTCGTTGCTGGTGAGCCTAACTCCAGCGACAAGACCATCAATTGTGTCCTTAAATACCAACATCAAGATAGCAGATGTGGCTCCTAAACCAGCAAGAAGGGTCATTGGACTGCGATTAATGAGTATTCCCACAACCACAATAGCAGCTATAAAGATGGTCAATATCTTCAATACTCCACAGAAAGACTTGAGGTATTGGCTCGTAGAATTACCTGGTTTCGTATTCAAATAACGCAATCTATCAATGATACCAACGGCAAGCTGTGTGGTAGCAATGGTGAGATAGACCGCTGTCAGACGTGCCAAAGACTCTTGAACAACGGGTATTTGATAGAAAACAAGGGGCATTAACTTCCAGATAACGAGGGCTGGAACAATGCGACAAGCCACTTTCAAGACCTTATAGTCAAATATAACATCATCCCATTTAGCCTCTGTTCGCTTTACAATCTTCAGTATTAAAGGTACAAAGACATACTTACAAATAAGCTCAGCAACGAGTGCCAGCAACAGAGCTACCACCGTTAACAATATATGACGCAGTACTGGGACAGCATGACCATGCACTCCCAATGATAGGATAACATTCTCTACAAAGATGCGAATCTGCTCTAGTACGTCATTTAATAAGTGATGAGGAAGTTTCGGCAACATAGTTATTTGCATTTAAATGAAGGGTTATTGGCACAATGCCACACATATCTTGTTTTGGAAACGACGCATTGGCGAATGGGTCATTCCACCATTATTAATAATAGAGAAACATATCAAATGCCCGTTTGAAGCAGTGAGATAACCAGCCAGTGAACTAACTCCACGCACTGTACCAGTCTTGGCTCTCACATTGTTTTGGGCACTTGTTCCCCGCATACGTTTACGCAGTGTGCCATCAACACCAGCGATTGGTAAGGCTTCATAGAGCGCATTGTAAACCTCTTGATTGCGATAGGCATGACGCAAGAGTTGGATCTCTAACTCTGCACTTACATAATTGTAAAGGGACAAACCAGAGCCATCTGCCACATTATAATCACGTGGATTCAAGCCGAGACGACTGAAGAGTGCATTCTCATAGTTCCTCCCTTGCTTAGCAGAACACCAACGAACTCCACCACTCGCAGCCAACTGGTAGAACATAGACTCTGCATAGAGATTATCGCTGACCTTTAACATTCTGTGTAAGACCTCACGTATAGAATGAGTATAGGTAACGATCAATGACGCATTAGAGGGAACTTGTCGTTCATCGGTGAAACCATCGACTGATACGCCAACAGTACGTAGTTTGCGAAGAAGAACATCTAAGAACTCATCCTTCCTATCAATCAATAAGGGCGTAAGAACAGGATTCTTATCATCCCAACACCACCCTTCTCCAAGTCTGTCTTTATCTTTGAACGACAGATCAGCATAAACATTACCCTCAATGCGAGTGAACCCCAACTGTCGAATAGAGTCTGCTATCGCCGACAGATCACTGGATGACAGCATCGGATCCATACCTCCCAAGCAATAGAGATCGCCGTGTAGAACCTTCGTAGAGTCATTGATTGTTCCTGTATAGTAAATGCGTGTTTTGAAATCATAATCAGCTCCTAACTTATCCAAAGCAGCAATAGCTGTGACGCACTTCATCGTAGAGGCGGGGCGAAGATGGAGTTTCTCACGGAACTGATAGACAGGAACATCATCGGTTAAGTCCCATACCATGACCGAAGCCTGCACCGTTTCAAGGAGCTGACTGCGCATGATTCCATCCAAACGATTCGTGATATTCTCCTTCCAAGAGAGGTGGCTATCAGTGGAGAAAGCCGGTATAATGCTATCTGTATCTTCGTCTTCTTCCTCATCAACATCATCACTTTTCGGTTGAACAACAACCGCCTTTGGATGCAGAATATTGGCTACCTCCGTACTATCAAGATATACTTGCGCATGAACCTGTAGGCTCAATACAACGCAAAGAACCAATGCCGATAAATATCTTAACTTCATTCTTCGTCCTCACTCTTTATCATTCGCTTGGTAAGTACAGCCTGAAACGAGTCGACATTATCAGGTTGTACGCTAATGGTATTGCCATTTACCAATTCAATTAATATATAATGTCCAATGTGAAAAGCAAAGGGATGCTTCTCTAATGATCGAATATCACTGATAGAGAAACACTTTGTTTGTCCGATACGTCCCGTCTTAATGCGTAATTGATCATCGTCAGTAAGAACATAACTAGTATGTATAGCACGGTCGACAGCACGAAGAGTTACCACGATAAGAACGAACCCTAAGACTACCATCACACTACTGGTTCGATGCCACAAGCAGAAGAATGCACCAAGACCAAACACTAGTATCGCTCCTATATCATTTATTGTTACCTTATGTTGGAATGTTCTCATACAGAGTGCAAAAGTACAAAATAAAAGCCTTTGTACGTCAATATATTACATAAAAAGATAATGGCAACCAACATTGGTTGCCATTATTAGAGGGGAAGGTATTGGGCTTATTAGCCTAATGGGGCTAATAAGGCTAATAAGACTAATACCCTTAAACCAAAGTCGCAATAATCTCTTCACGACTACCGGGTAGCATATCGATGACCGGAATCTCAGGCATTGTATAGCAACCAGGGGCTAAACGGAAACTAGCTCGTGCCACATTGACAAGCACCTGAGCTGTAAGTGCAGGGTTATTGATATTCATATCGAATGAGAAATGCTGGTTATGTGTCTTCCCACTAACGCCTTTACGGGTCATGTGAACGCCATGACCAACATCATTCAAGGCGTCAACACTAGGTACAGCAAACACATGCAACTCGTCATGAGCAAAGTAATCGTCGGCCTTAAGTTCCTTTGTTACATCCTCAAGGTTGGCTCCTTCTTCTAGTTCAACATATACCATGCGGCGGTGAATACCCTCTCCCAAAGGTATAGTCATTGATAATGCGTCCTTAACGCCCTGCTTACTACGAGCCACAACAGAGTGTCCCATAGAACGACCAGGACCGAAGTTTGTATAAGAAAGACCCTCTGGTGCGAGGCTCTCCATTAGTACTCTTACGATAGAGTCAGAGCCCGGATCCCATCCAGCAGAGATAACACTCACTGTGTTAGTACGCTTGTTATTCTCCATTTGCTTCGTGCGATAGTCCAAGATGGAACCATGAATATCGAAAGAGTCGACGGTATTAATGCCCAAAGCCGTAATCTTCTCGGCATACTCTGGACAACTTCTTGTTGGAGTAGCAAGGATGGCAACATCAACATCCTTCAGCTTTGTGATGTCGTCAACAACCTCGTATGGAGTCAATTCTAGGGGTTTGTCCTTATCACCTTGACGCCTTACAACACCCGCAATCTCGAAATCCTTTGCTGCTTCTAAGGCCTGAACACTATACTGACCAATGTTTCCATAACCAATCACAGCTGCTCTAATCTTCTTCATAATTTCTTACCTTTTATGTTATTGAACTACTTTTCTCTGCAAAAATAGCGTTTTATTTGCTAATAAGTATCGTCTTCGACCCCTTTTTAACACTATTCTATATCTTCTTACTTATTAGACACTCCAACCTTTGTGCAGCCATTCAAAGACAGGACGAACTTGTCATGAAGAAATTGGTTCTTGTATCATTTCATCTAAAAAGTGACCACGGGGGCGAGAGAACCAAATTAATACACTAGTTTTGAAAGACATTAATTTCACAATTAATATAAATCGATCGAATTATTACAGAACGATTGTTACCCTAAATCAGTCTTTATAAATGCCCCCGTGGTATAAAAAAGAAAGCCGACCCTCAAACAGCCTCCCCAAGCCCCTCCGAAGGAGGGGATGTCCTTATTGCATACAGTTCGAAATAACCAAATATATGTGAGCGGACTTAGGCACATCCCCTCCTAAAACAACCCTCTCCTTCGGGAGAGGGGCTTGGGGTGAGGCTTTGGCTTGGTGAGGCTTCCCGTAGCACATCTCCTAACTAGCCCCCGTAGGCACATCCCCTCCCTTGGAGGGGCTTGGGGAGGCTTCCCATTTGAGCTTTTTTATAAAACGCCATAATAAAAGATTTTTACGCTGCAACACTGTTTTTATCAGTCATCATAACGAGTCGCACACCCGTGTTTTACGCCATATACTTTCGTGGCTGACAATATATACTTTCGTGCCCCACGAAATGTACTTTTGTGCCCCACAATATGTACTTTCGTCAAACTGCCGATTTTCACAGCTTGCAGCCTATTAATAATTAGATTTATTACTTCCGCAAAACTTGCGGATTTTTCTTTACATTTTTCTTTATCTCCCAAACCAACCACAAGGGCTATGTAGTAATTAATCACCCCTCCCCTCGGGAGGGGGAGGGGGTGGGTTTTACTTAGTAATTAAAACTCCTACAGATTTCAACCCTGCCACATAAAACCCTCCAAAGAAAAAGAAGTACCGATAAAACGGGTGGCGGTCAACAGCTACTTTCCGAAGCAGAAATGATTTAAAGTGCCCTAGATAACCACAATAAGAGTTTATCACGCTCCGTAAGAACAACACCTGCCGCCGATTCAGAGCCTCCTCACGGCTGCAGAGCTGTTCTATCTGGCGCATCCGAAAACGAAACTTTCGTATCGTGCGCCACCGTGGATAACGTCTGTAAGGCATAACGTAAGCACCAAGGAATGTCATACCCTTTGAGCAGTGTTGCAAGCTAATCTTCTTTGGGTGCAATGTAAGGTGCAACTCATCATGCAGATAATCACGAAACAGCCCTATCAATCTCGCCAGCTTACGATGGTCAGTATCTATAACATAAAAATCGTCAACATATCGTCCATAATGCTTTAAGTGTAGCTGACGTTTAGCAAACTGGTCAAGCTGATTCAGATAAATGTTACTAAATAGCTGTGACGTGAGGTCGCCAATGGGTAGCCCTGTACCTTTTGTCGAACGGAAGAGACTCTTTGAGGATGGCAATCCCTCCCAATCCTCCTCGCCCCCAACAATGCGCACATCACTCGTAGGGTCGCGCAGCAGAATGCAGTCAATTAGGAAATCAACCAGCCCACGGTCAATCATCTTGTTCCATTGCGGCTTCTTATCCATCTCTTTGCGCAACAACTCCCGCAGTTCACGTTTCGGAATACTCATAAAATACCCTTGTATGTCAAGTTTCAGCACGTAAGCTGATCGAGTATAGTTCTGCGTGCAGCTACGCAGGTGGTGTTCAAACCGTTCCACACCCATCAAAGTCCCTTTCCCCACACGGCACGAGTAACTATCGTGTATAAACGTTGTTTCAAACAGTGGTGCAATGTAGTTGAACAATAAATGATGCACCACACGATCCTTAAACGACGAGGCAAATATCTCTCGTTGTACAGGATCAAACGTGATAAAGCAGATGCAAGGTGAGGGACGATAAGAACGTAAACGCAGTTCGTCGTAGAGTTGCATGAGGTTATGTTCAAGATTCATCTCAAACTTCATTTGGCTCTCTGTGTTCCGCTTATTCCGCCGAGCATCATAGTAGGCTGCAAATATATCGTTCAATAGATTCATTGATTGAGGAGTAATGGATGATAATAAATGATGATAGCTGACTTTCTCGTCAACTCGTCCACATGCCAGGCGGTAAATTCTGAGACAGCCCGAACCGCGAACCCATAGGTACGAGTGTTGTTGTTCAGCGGGTTCACGTTGCCCGAGTTGAAGTTCAGGTTGCAACCATTGTTCGTGTTGTTCGGAACCGCCGACCAATAATAACCGTTGTTGCCGACGTTGTTGAGCGAACCATCATTGTTGTTGCGTAAGCCCGAAGCAGGGAAGTGTAGTAACCACTCATTAAATGAAGCATGGGAACAGCCCCTGTTTGCAAGCCCATAAAGGAAATGCGAAGCAAAGACTGATAACCACCCAACAGATTGGAATACCATAACCAGCCACGACGCATTGCCACGGGGCATTTGCGCACCATTTACGTGTACTGGTGGGTTACTGAATTTACTAATGCACGCTGCCTGCGACCGTAATCGCTGACATTCTGGCGTAGCCTGAGCAGGGAGAGCAGACGAGAATAAGACAAGTATTATCAGCACAAAGCACATGATCAAGTCTGTGTGCCCTGCGTATATCTTTTTGTAGGTTGTGATTATAGTTTGTTTCATTGCTTTCATCTTGCTTATTCGTATAATTAGCGATATTCGTAGTTCATTCTCCTTCCTCTCTGTTCACACCTTCGTTTCAGTGTCTTTGCCCTCTTCGTTTGCAACCTTTTGACTGTACTTATGCCATGCCGTCAGTTGTTTTGAGATGCTCTCCGTCTTTAGGCAGAGTTGTGCAAACTGCGGTATGCTCAAGTGATGCATGTCTTTCAACAGGCGTATGCGTAGCCGTACAGACATAAACACCTCAAGGCTCTTCCGTAAAAGAGGCTCTTTCTCACGTTGACCATTCGCTTGATAAACAAGAACCATCAAGTCCAGAAGTTCATTCTTCAAGTCCTGAACCAGTGTATAACGCAAATCACGAGGGACATTGCGCGTACGCTGATAAACCTCCAACAGTAAGTCATAGATAGCCTTAAACACTGGCAAATTATCGTACTGTGCCATGGGCTTCTCCTTTTCTTCAAAAATCGGTCCTTACTTCAATCCTTTTAAAATCTCTTGCAGCTGCGCTATAAACATCATGCACTGCATAGGCGTACTGTTAGCAAGATTAAACGCTCGCAGCTTCTCCAAAACACCATTCCCTTCACAGTGCCCCATAACTTCAGGCACCGAGCAGTTCGCTGGTGCCGACTCCTTTAGCTCCACCCCCTGCTTCCACTCTGCAAAAGCATTCAAATCAATGGGCTCTACTAAACCTATCACTTTGTGAGCGTCATCCGACTCTATGATATTCCGACCACTCAAATATTTTTCTTCTGACGAAGCAGGAAAACCAACGTAAGCAACCTCCTCACCATTTAGCACCTTCAGCTGACGCTTAATAACCTTAAAAGGATGCACAAAACTGCACAGGGCAAATGCCGAAACCTCATAAGCACAAAAAAACAAACCCTCACGATAAAGATAAATCTTGCTCGTATTGCTTTTCTCTGCTTCAACAATCTCTTTTATACTCATTGTCGTTACCATCTTTTTATTTTAAAATCTTTTTTTATGTTTATCCTCGCCTCCTCACGAGGGAGGCAAGGATAAAAAACAGAAATTTTAATCGACCGGCTTCGCCGGTTTCTTTTGCCGGCGGGCGGGGCGAGCCCGCCGGCAATAAATCAAATGAATCAAATCAATCGAATTATTCTGAGACAGCCCGAACCGAGAACCCAAAGGTACGAGAGTTGCTGAACAGCGGGTACACGAAGCCCGAGCCGAAGAACAGGCTGCAACCAGAGCTCGTGTCGTTCGGAACCGCCAACCAATAATAACCGTTGTTGCCGACGATGATGAGCGTACCATCATAGTTGGTGCGCAAGCCCGAAGCAGGGAAGTTGATAGTGGCTGTCTTGCTGCTGTTGGTCCAGAAGTTATGACCAAAATTATTTGTCCACTGCTGCCAGTCGTCTGTACCGTCAACATTCATCTCTGATTGAGACGTTGAATTCAGACCCGTTGTGGTAAAACCTGTAAACGCATTATTAGCTGGCATCTTGAAACCAACAGGACAAGGATCGTAAACAGTCTTAACGACAGGATTGTCATTACCCTGATTATAACCACCAGTAACAGTGTTGTCGGCTGACCAAAGATTGTAATAACCATAATTTGTCCACAACGATGAACCATAGATATAGAACTTATCTGGATTCTGAATATTGTTCACAATAGTCATGTTGTCACCAGCATTCTCGGTGATACCACCAGCTTTTAGATCACTTGTAGCCACACCAGGGAAAGCATCCTTACGACCGAACTGGTAAAGTGTGGTAGCACCCTTCTTTACATTACCAGGATTCTGAGTAATATTGATGACAGTCTCTTGTTTTGTACCGTTGTTTGCAACGGTCTGTTCAACCTTTACCTTCACTGTACGAGCACTTGAATAAGTAGAACCACTCCATTGGGTTGGCTTCCAACCTAAAGTCTCCTTGGTGAAGTTATAGACCTTACCTTGATGGTTAGTAACAGGAATCTTATCGAGCGCATCCTTAGGAGCAAACCACAAATGCCATGACCAAAGAACTGTCTTTGAAGCACCACTACCTTTGGTAACTGCAACAACGGCATTACCACTTTGGATGTCGGCTGCTGTTACCTCGAAGTCGAGGAAGGCATTACCACTTGCATCATGTGAGATTGGTGTAGAAGAGAGATGAACGAGGTCGGCAGCATCTGCCCAGACTACTTCAGCACCATCGACACCACTATTAGCACCGCCGTGGGTCTTCTCGATCCAAGGGTCAGTGATATTAGCACCTGCATGGTCCTTAAAATTATACAAAACCTTTGAATTACCAGCAGCGGCATGACTAATGTAAGAGTTCGCATTGGTTGCCCCATTCTCAATGGCATTACCATAAACGAGTGGGATGCGATAATGACCAGGAGCAGAGATAACATAAGAGTTGGCTGTGCTGCGACTTACGCTACCGCCCTTGGTAGAAAGGTCGTAAGGAGCAGATGCAGAACCTAAGGCGGTTGCCTCCTTGAGAGCTTTGTTACGTATAGCAAGATGATCGGTTATGTCTTTTTTGAGAGTTGCTGTACCTTGGTCAGCAGCAGTGCCACCATCGCCCTCGGTCTTGCTAAGGCTGGTCAGCCATGCTGGCTTCTCTGCCATAGAGAAAGTACCATCGCCATCGGCATCGTAACCAACGACCTTCCATGCGACAGCCTGTTGTGTTCCGTCAGGAGCCTGGCGATAACTTGTAATGCCGTAAGGTTGTGATGTGGTTTCATCGTATTTGGCTGCACGGCTTGGGTCGGTTGGCGTGAGCGTGTAAGTCCAAGTAGAGTTGGTCTCACTTAACTTTAGTGTACGTGTTGTGCCAGCTTTCCATTCGCCTTTCAATGTTGCCGTGATTTCAGTGTTATCAGTGAAGTGTACGTATGCAGTTACGCTATTACCCGTAAGCACCTGTGGAATCATATAGAAGGTGAAGTTATCACCCGTGTTGCCCATGATGGTAACGTTAGGGTTGGAGCTGGTGTTTACGCTTAAGCCCGAAAGAGTGGCTGTACCACGAGTTGCACCCGTGTTATCCCAGGTTGCACCTGCACCGTTAAACGCATTTGAGAGCTTGTACTTGCTCTTCATAATGGCATTACGAATCTCAACCTTATCAATGGTCTTGTTCCAGGAAAGGTTTTGACCAACTGCAAAGCGAATAGCAGTGAGGGCGTGGCGGAAGTCGAGGTTGGTTGTAGGCTGCTCAAACTGTGTTGCATAATGCACCTCGCCTGTACATGCCGTCATAAAGTCCTTCTGATCTCTGACGTTAGGATCTACCGTGAAGTCAACACTGGGGGCATTGTCGGTAGAAGTCATATCGTTAATCGTCAGCTTAGAATAACTATCCTTAGAAGGGTAAACAGCAAAGAAGCGTGCCCAAGGCTGTGCAAACGACCAGCGAATAGGAGTATAGAGTTCGCCGTTGCTCTTAGTTTTCGCAGCTTTGAACCATTCTGGTGTTGTCAATATGCTTGTTGCTGCAACACCACGGATACCAGTTGACGAGAAGTCACCGCCAATCGTGGTTTCTATGTTAGCACGAGTGCGTGCATCAGCCTTTACTGGGTTTATACCCTCAACGGTTGTTTCAATAAGACATACGTCAAGGTTACGATTGCTGTGTGCAGTAAGTTTCTGACCAGCAAGATCTTTATTAGCAAGTCCAGGTGTGATCGCGCCACGGGTCATTGCAGCACCACGGGCAATCGTCTCTGACTGGACATCTTTTACACTAAAGCGTACCAATGCTTCATTGCTTCCACCCTGATTAGACGATAAATCATCGTCAGAGCAAGAAGCAACCGACAATGTCATACCGCCAACAATAGAAGCAAACAGCATATAATTGAGAATATTTTTCTTCATTTTTAAATTAATTTATTAGTGATTTTTATACATCATCCTTCAATCTCGTCATCTGGGTTATTATCGTCTGGATCCTGTGGGACGACCTGAATACTTCCAGGTATCTGGCTACCAGTACCACCGCCACCAGGACGAACGAGAGGACTACCAGCAAGGAGACTGCCCTCGGAGGCCACTCTGACGACATCGATTGTAGGACGAACATAAAGTTGTCGCAGCGTCTTTCTAATTTTTTTCATAAGCTTAATAACTAGTTAATTTATAAATATGTCAGTTCACTCAAATTACGTAATGGGGAATTAGGAAACCACATTGACTTGCAAAGGCAAGGACGCAAACGGCACATTGCCCATGCTTGTCAACATGGTTCCAATCAGAGTATATGAGAAAAAACTATTAATTAGACAAAAACAACAAACGACAAAGGGAACTATCAGTAAGCCCTTTGTCGATACGCTATCACGTGCCACGCATTGCGTAAGCACGTAAACCGTTAAGAAATAGAGAGTTATAGTACTATGAGAGAGAGAGAGAGAGAGAGAGAGAGAGAGAGAGAGAGAGTACACAATTATTTGGAATATCCAAATAATTTAACATCTTTTCTTTATTTTCTTTCTTCAGCACCTCTCTAGCCTTGTTCGCATTGCAAGCAACAGGCACAACAACACGACTTACACCTTTATTATATAAGGCGCAAGCATTAGTGGTTGAAATAAGCTGCTTTGTTACTCTCATTATACGTTATCGCAAGTTAATCTTCGTTTAACTGGGCGCAAAGGTAAGAAGAATTATTGGAATAATGAAAGAATGCAGGAATAAAATATTGAAATCACAATAAACAAAGGAGGAATGCGTTAGTAAGAACGTATATACAGAATTTCCATGCCCGAAAAAGGCATATTTATTTTAGATAAGGCATATTTATTTTAGATTATGATTGAATACATCAGGGGCGAATTAGCTGACCTGACACCTGCTTTGGCTGTTGTCGAGGCACACGGTGTGGGCTATGCACTGAACATTTCGCTTAATACTTATAGTGCCATACAGGGTAAAAAAGATATAAAACTCTATGTGCACGAGGCTATTATGACAGGTGGGCGTGACGACAACTATACGCTCTATGGCTTTGCCAATAAGCAGGAACGTTCACTCTATCGATTATTGATTACCGTTTCGGGGGTCGGTGCTAATACCGCTCGTATGATTCTCTCATCGCTGACACCTGCAGAACTTTGTAATGTCATTGCCAATGGCGATGAGAAGATGTTGAAGACGGTGAAAGGAATCGGACTCCGTACAGCACAACGTATCATCGTTGACTTGAAGGACAAGATTATGCAAAGTGGTATTGCTGACGAACTACATGTTAGCAGTCAGCCTAACACACCAGCTGTCAACGCTGCTATCAAGGACGAAGCCGTCAGCGCATTGACGATGTTGGGCTTCTCTCCTGCCCCATCTGCAAAGGTTGTTGTGAGTATTCTCGCTGAACAACCAGACCTACCAGTGGAACAGGTTGTTAAGTTGGCGTTGAAGATGATTAAGTAAAAAGCCTCACCCTCGTCCCTCTCCGAAGGGAGAGGGGCGTAATTACCGCTTACAAACGCCTTTCATCACACATAGCAGCCTACACGTTTCTCCGTAAAGGAGCTTAGGGAGGCTTTCAATCACTCGTCTTCTTGAAAAGAAAACATTACATATTCCTCATTATTATCATGCTTCTTGGTAGTGTCACACTACTAAGCTGGGGACGTATGGCTCTATCTTTTGCACCGATAAAGAGCCTCTTCTCTGTAACACAAAACGATACGATCAAGAAGAAGAAACCGATTGAGGTGGAGATAGATGAGGAGAAGATCCCTGACTCTCTATTGCATCCAAGGTGGAAAGTGCAGCGCACTTCACCTATTACATACGATGATCTAAGGGAGAACTCTACCGATCTCATCCGCCCCGAGAACATGCGACAAACGGTGGAATATAACGACTCGCTTGATCGGTATATCATAGGTAACAAGATTGGTGATACATACGTGATGGCACCAATAATGATGACACCTGAAGAGTATCGGAAGTGGACAGAGAAACGCAGCTTCACGGATTACTATCGCTCAAAGAACCAAGAGATACTACGCGAAAAGGGCAAGGAGAAGTTCGACTTCACCGATATGCACTTCTCGTTAGGACCGGCTGAGAAGATCTTTGGACCAGGTGGTGTACGTATTAAAACACAAGGAACTGCAGAGCTGAAGTTCGGTGCGACGCTCAAAAGCATTGATAACCCGTCATTGCCAATACGCAATCGTAAGACCACAGCAATGAACTTTGACGAGAAAATTAACGTCAACGTGAATGGCAAAGTGGGCGATAAAGTGAACATGAACCTCAATTACAACACTGATGCGACATTTGACTTTGACACGCAGAACTTCAAGTTGAAGTATGAAGGAAAGGAGGATGAGATCATCAAACTGGTTGAGGGTGGTAACGTAACATTCCCTTCTAACAACTCTCTTGTGCAAGGGGCTTCGGCCTTATTCGGCATTCGCACCGACATGCAATTCGGTAAATTGAAGTTACAAACGGTGTTATCTCAAAAGAAGAGTTCGAATAAGAGCGTTAGTTCTAGGGGAGGAAAGCAGTTGACACCATTTGAGATTGATGCCGCAGAATACGAAGAGAACCGTCACTTCTTCTTATCTCAATACTTCCGAGATCACTATGATGAAGCAATGAAATCATTGCCTAACCTGAAGACAGGTATCACTATCAATCGTGTTGAAGTGTGGGTAACAAACAAGAGCGGAACGACAAGTAACACTCGTAATATCGTTGCTCTCACCGATTTAGGAGAGAATGAACGAGTGAGCCGAACGGATCTTTGGGGTACAGGAATTGGTCAAGTACCAACGAACAACGCAAACACTGAATACAACACTATCGCTCAAGGCTACCCTGCCGCACGCAATATTGATCAAGTGACAGGCATCTTGGATGGCGCAGGACTTGTGGGTGGTAATGATTACGAGAAGATTGCTAATGCCCGACTACTCAATAGTTCGGAGTACACAGTGAACCCTGCTTTGGGTTACATATCGCTTCGCAGTGGTCTACAAACCGACCAAGTGCTTGCCGTTGCATACGAATATACATTCGGTGGAGTGACCTATCAAGTGGGAGAATTTGCCAGTGACCGGACCGATATCAATGAGGCTCTATTCGTAAAGTCGCTGAAGAACACCAATAACAGCCCTAGTCAAGGTAACTGGGGATTGATGATGAAGAATGTTTATTACCTGTCGACTAACATTGAGAAGGATAAGTTTCGCCTTGATGTTAAATATCAAAGTGATACGACAGGTGTGTACCTTTCTTATATACCCGAACCACAAGTTAAGAGCTTACCCATCATTAAGTTGCTTGGTGCCGACCGATTAGATAACAATAACAACCCGCATCCGAATGGTTATTTCGATTATGTAGAAGGATACACAATAAGCAATGGGCGCGTCTTTTTCCCACTAGCGGAACCATTCGGCGCAGGGCTTCGTAAGAAACTTATTGATAAAGGTGTTACGGCTGCAATAGCCGATAAGTACACCTTCTCGGAACTATATAATTCGACTAAGACAACCGCTAAGCAGATTGCAGAGAAAGATAAATTCATGCTCGTGGGACAATATCGTGGTACGGCAGCAAACGTTATTTCGCTTGGTGCCTACAATGTTCCGCAAGGTTCCGTGGTGGTTACTGCTGGTGGAGTAACGCTTAATGAAGGTTCTGATTACAGCGTTGATTACAGTGCGGGAGAGGTAACTATCCTCAACCAGAGTATTATTGATGCAGGAACTGCCGTCAATGTCTCCCTCGAAAGTCAAAGTGCTTACCAACAGGAGCGCAAGACTATGATAGGAGTAAACTGGGAGTATGACTTCTCAAAGGACTTCCAAATAGGTGGAACATTCATGCACTTATCCGAACAACCACTCACCACAAAGGTGAATATGGGTTCGGAACCACTCAATAACACCATTTGGGGACTTAATCTAAGCTGGAAGAAAGAGAGCCAGTGGTTGACCAACATGCTCAATAAGATACCTTTCTTGCATGTCACTCAACCATCATATATCACCTTCTCTGCCGAGTTCGCACAGTTGTTGGCAGGGCAGAGTAAGGGCACACAAGACCATGCGTCTTACCTTGATGACTTTGAAGGTACGAAGAATGCAATCGATGTTAGCCAACCTACATCATGGGTTATTTCAAGTGTACCATCCGACTTCTCCGAGTCAACGGATAAGACTACTCTAAGAAGCGGATACAACAGAAGTCTCTTAGCTTGGTACAATATTGACCCGCTCTTCACACGTCGTAGTAGTTCACTAACGCCCGGTCACATCAAAAGCGACCTCGAACAATTATCGAATCACTATGTTCGTGAGATTCCAATTACCGAAGTCTTCCCTAACAGGGATCGTAACTATAGCGGTTCAATCTCAACCTTGCAAATACTGAATCTGGCTTTCTATCCATCAGAACGAGGCCCTTATAACTTCAATCCTAATATTGACATTAATGGTCACCTCACCAACCCTAACAGAACATGGGGCGGTATGATGCGTAAGTTGGACACGAACGACTTCCAGACAGCCAACATCGAGTATGTGGAGTTTTGGATGCTTGATCCGTTCATCTATACCAATCGACAAGCTAATGCCAACCAGTATGGTGGCGACTTCTATATCGATCTCGGCGAAGTGTCTGAAGATATATTGAAGGATGGAAAGAAGTTCTATGAGAGTGGTATGCCAGTAGATGGTAGCAACTCATGGACAACTACTCAGTGGGGACGAATCCCTACACAATCTACCATCACGTATGCTTTTGCGACATCAGCAGGCAGTCGTGCCAAGCAAGATGTGGGTTACAATGGCTTAACGGATGAAGAAGAAAGACAGTTCGCAGCCTATCAGAACTTCCTTACTGCAGCCCGTGCCAACACCAATCAGGCTGTGTTTGACTCGATATGGGCAGACCCTGCCAATGATGACTACCACTATTTCCGTGGTTCGGATTGGGATCGTAAACGTGCATCGATACTTGAACGCTATAAAAGAATCAATAACCCGCAAGGTAACTCACCTGACAATGAGAACAATAACGAGCGTTATGACACGTCTTACAAGACCACTCCTGATGTAGAGGATATCAACCAAGACTATACACTGAACGAATACGAGAAGTATTATCAATACCATGTTAGCATTCGACCACAGGATCTCAACGTCGGACAAAACTTCATTGTGGATAAGCGAGTGGCATCAGCATCCTTGCGAAAAGGTGGTTCGGAGCCTGTTACATGGTATCTTTTCCGCATTCCACTAGAGGAGTTTCAGAAACGAGTGGGCGGTATCAACGACTTTACAAGTATCCGCTTCATGCGCATGTTCCTCACTGGTTTCAGTAAACCAATCGTTCTCCGCTTTGCCACTTTCGACCTTGTCAGTGGCAAATGGCGTCAGTATCAGCAGAACTTAACCACTGGTGCGCCCAATACGGGTACGATGAATGTGAGTACGGTGAGCCTTGAAGAGAATGGAGATAAGACTCCCGTCAACTATGTCTTACCGCCTGGTATCATTCGAGGACAGGATCCGAGTCAGCCTCAACTAGTAGAAGAAAACGAGCAAGCATTATCTTTGGTCGTTAATAATCTAAGCTCGGGTGAATCGAAAGCTGTGTATAAGAACACAACACTTGACCTGCGCCAATACAAGCGTCTACAGATGTTTGTACACGCAAATGCCTTCGAACAGAACACAACCAACCTCGGTGATGATCAGTTGGCAGTGTTCATTCGATTGGGATCAGACTATAAGAACAATTATTACGAATATGAAATTCCATTGAAGCTAACCGCTCCAAAAAGCGATTACGACATGTATCTCCCACAGGATCAACGGCTGGTTTGGCCTATAGAGAACATGTTAGATATTCCTTTGCACCTACTCACTTCTGTCAAGAAGCAGCGTAACAAGGCACGTGGAACTGGTGGAGCTAGTTTCAATCGCGTCTTCTCTGTCTATGACACTGACCACCCTGCCAACAAAGTAAGTATCATGGGTAACCCAACACTGGGTGAGGTTAAGACTATGATTATCGGTGTGCGCAACCTTTCCAGCAGCCAGAAGAGTGGTGAAGTGTGGGTCAATGAGTTGCGTCTAAAGGAGTTTAACAACGAGGGTGGATGGGCTGCAAGAGGGCAGTTGAACGTCCAGTTGTCCGACTTCGGTAGTGTTGATATCAACGCAAGCCATAGTACTGACGGCTTTGGAGGCTTAGAACAAGGTGTAAATGAACGGCAACAAGAAACGAAGACTGACGTGTCTGTCACTACGAGTCTGGAGTTAGGTAAGCTGTTCCCAGACAAGGCGAAGGTCTCTGCACCATTATATTATAGTATCACAAAGAGCGAAAGTAGACCTAAATATAACCCACTCGACACCGATATGGAACTGGGGGATGCACTCGAAGGAGCTAGTAACAAGCAGGAGAAAGACTCGATTAAGTCGATTGCAATTACCAAACGATTGACAACGAACTTATCGCTATCGAATGTGCGTGTTGACATACAGACAAAGAATCACCCTATGCCATACGACCCCGCAAACTTCTCTTTCTCGTATAGCCATTCACACTCTCACACATCGGGCGAAACGACTGTCTATGAGAATGAAGACAACTGGCGTGGGGCATTAAACTATAACTGGACACCTGTTTACAAGACTTGGGAGCCATTCAAACGACTGATCAAGAGTCGTTCAAAATGGTTTGAGATCCTACGTCGCTTTGGCTTGAATTGGTTGCCACAGAACCTTACCTTCAATACAGAGATGGTTCGCAACTATTACGAACTACAAGAACGTGACATGGAGTCAATAGGTCATGACCGGCTCCCACTGACGTTTAATGAGCAGTTCCTATGGAACAGAGACTTTGCGTTGAGATGGGACTTAACGCGCAACCTACACATGAACTTCCAAAGTGCAACACATGCGGAAATAGAAGAGCCATACACTCCTATCAATAAAGACCTCTATGCGGATCGTTATCAAGCATGGAAGGATTCGGTGTGGACAAGCATTAAGCACTTTGGTACTCCACTTGATTACCAACAGAACTTCTCGCTCTCTTATCAGTTACCTCTTAACCTTTTACCTGTCTTCGATTGGGTGACTACGGATGCTAGTTATAATGCAACTTACACATGGGTAAGGGGTGCTAACCTTGATAATGGTACCTCGCTCGGTAACACAATCACAAGTAACAGGACCTTAAACATTAATGGGACTTTCAACATGGAACGCCTTTACAACCATGTTCCCTTCCTAAAGAAAACGAATGAGCGGTTCAATCGGACACAACCAAGGAAGCCCTCTCGTCCAACAATGACAGCCGAACAGAAGAAGAAAGAGAAGGAGCAGAAAGCGAAAGAGAAGGACGATGAAAAGAAGAAAGCACTACCTAAGAACAAGAAGAGTTTTGAGCAGGAAATAACCCTCAAAGCCGATACTTCTATCGTTGTATCGCATGGTAAGAATACGAAACGATTGATCTTCTCGGCTAAAGATGAGCATGGAAAAGCCTTAAAGATGAAGTGGAAGAAGGTGGGAGATAACCAAGTAAAAATCTTCAATCGGACGGACTCTGCTATACGGGCAAAGCTCACGATCACACCAAAAGAGCCACTCGATAACAAGAAATGGTATAAGACTGCACAATGTGTTGCACGTGCTTTAATGATGGTGCGCAACGTCGGAATATCGTATCGCAACCAGTATTCTATGACCTTACCAGGCTTCATGCCAACCATTGGAGATGCCTTTGGACAACGCCGTGGTACCGGTGCATTGACTCCTGGGTTGGACTTTGCTTTTGGTCTCATAGACGATGATTACATTGGTAAAGCACGTGACAATAACTGGTTACTCATCAATGATAGTATTGCTACACCAGCGATAACAAACCAGGTAGAAGACGTACAATTACGTGCCACACTGGAACCTTTCAGAGACTTCAGAATCGATCTCACGGCTAGTAGAATGACAACCACTTCAAGGAGCATTCAGTATATGTATGCTGGCGTTCCAACCACTCAAACAGGCTCATTCACCATGACTACGCTCTCTTTGGGCACTGCTTTTGAAAGCATGGGGAACGCTAACAATGGTTATCATAGTGCCACTTTCGATCGCTTTGTCAATTCGCTCAACAGCTATCGTAATCGTGTGGAAGCACAATACAATGGCGCTACTTATCCAGCATCAATGGGTGGAGGGCACTTCAGTCCAACGGTTGGAGCGGTCAATAAATATAGTGCAGATGTGATGATTCCAGCCTTCCTCAATGCCTACACAAGTATGGGAGGCAATGGTTTAAAGCTATTCCCTACCCTACGAAGTCTGCTCCCGAACTGGAGTATTAGGTACAGTGGACTATCGAGATTACCACTCTTCCAAGATCTATTCAAGAGTGTGAACATCAATCACGCATATAGAAGTATCTTCGCAATCGGCTCTTATCAGAGTTACAGCACATGGCAGGAATACATGAATGGATTAGGTTTCATCACCGATGCAACCACTGGGAACCCTATCCCAAGTTCGATGTATAACATCTCACAAGTTAGTATCAACGAGGCATTCTCGCCTTTACTGGGTGTGGATGTGACGCTTCAGAACAATCTAACAGCACGCATGGAATATCGTCAAACACGTGTGTTAGCACTCTCAATGACGAGTGTTCAGCTCAATGAGGCTACATCGAAAGATTGGGTAATTGGTATTGGCTATCGCATTAACGACTTCAATCTCTTTGGCAATGGAACACATCGTGTGGCAAAGAAGAAGAAGAAATCGACCGCAAACACGCAACAAAACGATAATAATTCATCGAACAGGAACAACGGATTTAACCAAGATCTTAACCTCAGATTAGATATGAGCTATCGTCGTCAAGCTGCACTTACACGTGACATCGCATCGCTCACCTCTACCGCTTCTAGTGGTAATACCGCCTTTAAATTCTCCTTCCTTGGTGATTACACACTAAGTCGCTTTGTCACAGCCAGCATCTATTACGATATGCAAATAAACTCTCCTCTGTTATCATCGGGTAGTTATCCGACCACAACTCACGACTTTGGAGTTAGTTTAAGACTAAGTTTAACGAGGTAGAAAGAGGTTTACAGCATCTCTCCAAGGCTTCTGTAATACTTCTCCAAGGTACTTGTAATGGTTCTCCAAAGCACTTGTAATAATCCTGTAAATTATCAGTTGCACTTTAAAATGGCTTTAACAGATACGAAAAAGTCCGAATCCTTGCACGGGATTCGGACTTTTCTTTATAATTGGAATCTGTTAACGATCTGTATGAACAGGTTGAAATTCCATTGTAATAGTAACTTCTTCACGACCTTTAGATTGGCTATCTACCATGATCAACTGTCCATTATAAAACTTGAGAGCAGCTTGATCATGTACAGAGGTCTGATCCTCATTTTCTGAAAAGCCTATGATCAACTCGTTAGCGTTAATCCATTTCCAGTAATTCATTAGGTCTTCACGACCGTCCGTAGTGGTTACATAATATGAACCTGCATGCGTAAACGTAACCGTTCTCAATAGCCTTAAGCCATCAATATCATCCTCCTTGTCTTGAGAAAGCTTTAACTTGTCCTTATACTCAGGTGTGTTTATTGCTGATCTAAATCCATCGTAAAGCTCATTGGCAGAGGTAGATGAAGCATTATAGACCTTCTTTCCATCATACTTCACAACGATATAACACTTAGAGAACACCCATGTACGACACAACTCATCGTTGACCTTATTAGAAGGTAACGTTCCAGACTTCTGGGCAGAGAACTTGAGAGACTTCCCTTTATTGGTCAACAGCAATTCGTATGAGTTGTTGTTAGCAGTGATAGTCAGCTCGCCAACAGTATTCAATACATATCGATTACCTTTCTTCTCATAACTTCCAGAGACGATAACATCATCATTATCTTGTGAAGAAGATCCAGAAACACTACCATCATACACGATAAAGTAGCGTCCATCTTCAGTTAGTTCAAGACTCTTCCAAGTAGATCCCTGCGTTGTAATCTTGTATCTTGCAGCATCAGACAAATACTTCGGTCGTTCTATCTTACCCTTTCCTCCATCATCATCAGAACTACTGCATGCCGTGAAACTCAACGTCATCAACGCCAATAAACTCACTACTAAAAACTTTGAATGTCTCATTTCTTTTGTATTTAAAATTATTTATTCCCTAACAAACTCACCCTTTCAAATCCCATAATTGCCAGCTTTTCTGTACCAATATAACCATTCAAAAGACAATTATAACCATTTAAAAGACAATTATATATTAACAGCAACAAAAGTAAATATACTTTTTTCAATTTACCCCTCATTACTTGTTAAAAATTACTAAGTCCCTTCCTTCCAACCTCACGACCATCCTTTCCCACGTTCATCATGCTACTTAAACATTCCCAAAAGAGAGTTCTATCTTCTCAAAGTCAATCTCTTATCCCTCGCTATATAACAGAGTCTGAACGAGTACATTTCACTTTCCAGTCACTCCTATCACGACCTTTTTACTTGCTAACATCTAATATCCAACTATCTACATGAAGTATTAAATATGACAGCAAATGAATTAAAAAATAAATTAGGGGCTTATACAGTATGTGTTATGATCTTTTTTAAACTTTATAATCCCGAGTTTATTGCTCGATGTAAATTCTTTTAAATATAGCCTTTAATAACTTCCGCCCCAATTAGCTGATTTAATGTAGACCCTATAAGTTCATCAGAATAGATTGACTGCCAATAGTTATCGAAGATCGGTTTATCTATATTACATTGTCCAGAATTGTCTAATACATATATAATAAGTCGTTCTTTATCACAAATCCCCATTAGTTTAGAGCGTAACATATGGGCATACGACAAGGCTTGGCGGAAGGCTTTTTGTTCTTCTATCATTGAAGACATGTCCAACTTAACTTCAATTACTAAGGGTGAACTTTCAAAATGAGTAGTCCCACGTGGGAAAAATACAAAGTCCGGAATAGCCTTTTCCTTTATTCCAGCCTTTAATTGTAGCTGTCTCGTCCAATCAGAATTATTGTAACCAATTCGTTTCAATATAGGGATGAGAATGTTTTCTTCTACGTCCTTCTCATGTATAATATCTCCAAAGTCAATAAAAGTCACTGCATAGAGTTGCGGATAATCTGTATTCTCTACTCCTTTTTCCTTTACTAATCGCAATAATTCTGTGTAGTCTTTTGCAGAAAATCTTATACCATTTATACCTTGCAAATTCTTTCGTACGATTGGTAACTGAGAGAAATAAGAATCTCCTTTTAAGTCTGAAAAAGTAATTTTTGGAAGTTTAATACCATTACGTACAATAGTTCTGCAATGGTAATAATCAAAAGGATTGAATATACCGATCGAATCTGCACGCCAAATTGAATGTATATAACTTCGTGGGGATGTGCAATATACAATAACTAAGTCTCCTCTACGAGTTCTTTCGTTACAAGCCCAAATAGAAGTAGTAGACGGCTGCGACTCTTCTAATGAATCAAGAAACTTAAAATCAATATTACCAGATGCTCCTGTTAACCATACATTTGTGGGTTGTGGTAATTTTCCAGTTGTTAATTCCTCTGTATCTAAGAGTACCCTTGCTCCGTAATCATATAGGCATGCACAGAGTTCAGCATCTGTTAGCTCATTGTCTTTTTGGAATTCATTAAGTATACCGCATATATCATAGTAATACATAAGGTACTGCTTGTAGTCTTTAGAACGAGGTATTGGTGGTAAGTCTATGCCAAGCGCATCACAACTCTTTTGTATAATATCAAATCGATGTGAAAGAAGGATAGGCTTAAAGTAATAATCATAATAATACAAATACATAGATAAGGCATCTACCGCTGCTGCTTTTAGTCGAAACTTATTTGCCGATATGATGTATTTGTTCCCTAACCATACGATTTCATCATCCTTAACTTCAAAGTCCATTAGGTCGTATGAGTCAATGAAATGCTCAAAACTTTCCCGAGTAAAAGTCTCTTCCTCTATGAGATTCCGTTCAACGAAATTAATCTCATGTATATACACTAACTCCACAAATTGCTGAGGATTAAAATCACTATCCAATCCATTTGCAAATGTTGCGATAGCTTCTATATTCTTATATACATCATCGGGATTAGGGTCAAACATTTCTATCGCTTTCTGTCCATCGGCTGATTGCTTATAATAGTTCCATAGGGTCTTGTTCATAATCTTTTAATTCTTTCTTAAAGTTTAAGGTTTATCTTATTAAGCTTTGCTTAGATAATCATACTCTTTCTTGTATCGTTCAATACGTTCATAATCCATCTTTGCAGGATTAGGAATTCGAGAAAGGTCCATATTGTGAGTAAGGTCGTGCATCTTTACGGCAGTTGCAAGGGCATTCTCTTTTATACGATGAATATATGTTTCTCTGTTAGGTGCAAGATGATGATTGAGTAAATGTAAAGCATCGGCAAGTTCAAGCCTATCGGGATCTGACAAGGGAGTTCCTAATTTATCATCTAACAAGTTAAGCACTTCCTCAACGGAATAGGGTGTATCTTCACTTGCATCGTGTAGATAACCAACAACCTGCTCTTGCCAAGTGCTCCCCATTTTGGCAACAGATGTAAGGTGACCACTGAAGTAATCAACCCCAGCCTTGTCCACCTGCCCTTTGTGTAACTCACAAGCTAACTCGGCAGCACATTGTACGATATCTTTCTCCTTGTTGACTAACATAGCTAGACTTTAAGTTATATGTAATAGAATCTCTTTACTATCTACTATTCACAATACAAAGGTACATCTTTTTGTGAACATACCAATCTTATTGAGCATTTCTTTAAGATTTCATCTTTATCTATAAGCCTTTAACATCATCTATAATTTAACGTGAGGTCGACGAATTCACGTTAATTAAGTTCATATCAAGCATTATATTGGTTGTATAATACAGACACTGGCTGGTTCTTTCGTGGTGATTGCCAGCCAGTGCAGTTAATACCTAAATAATCGTATTTTTCTTGGAACAAACAATTAAATGGTGAGTACACTCTACTCCAACGCTCGGTTAAAGAACAGTCGACGTTCTTTAACCACAATGATAACAGACACGATAAGCAGTAATACCGTCTGTATACACTTGCTATCGGGGTGAGTCGCAAATATTTCATTGAAATAACCTGCCGTAATGTGAAAGATAATAGCTACGAGGATATTTCGGTTGGTTTTATAATAGAGCCAGTTCATCAAGATAACAAAAGGAAAGATACTCACGATGAAGTTCAGACTATAAAGCCAGCCCTCACTCACCACATTAGCGTGATAATAACCCTTAATACCTGCAAGGGGAAAATGCCAAACTGCCCAATAAGCTGCAAACAGCATAGATGTTTTGAAGAGACTCATTCGAGAACGGAGACAGTCTGTTCCATAACCATGCCATGCAAGTTCCTCAAGCATAGGTGCAAGTATAAGGAGGAACCATACAGGGAAGACACCCGAAGTAAAGGTGTAATGACCTGTAATAATGAATTGCGATGGACTGTAACCGAACAACAGAGATACTGCCATAGCACACAAGATACTTGCTGGCATCAGTAGGCAGGCTGTGAGATAATATTGCCACTTATCAGAAGACAAGTTTAGGAATCTCCCAAGAAAGTCTTTCCGCAGTTCCTGACGCTGAATAACCAAAATAATGGTCAGAAACATTGGGAAGAAAAGTCCTGCCAATCCCAACAATGGGGCTGTCCATGTACTTTCCGAATAAACTACATGATGACTTACATAACTGGCAGCAAACCAGAATATCCATGGGATTAGGGTTGCCAAGAGATAGAAAAGTACCGTATGGCGATACTTGATGACGATGTTTTCTTTCATGCTGTTTTATTTTTATATATATGTAATAATCCTGACAATCTGTCTGAGATCGCTGTAATTGCTACAATCCTTTTATTTCACCTGCAATGACTTATAATACGAGATAATGAGTGCAAAGGTAATACAAAAAATTATATAATAAGTAGACGTGGGTTGAGTGATGAAAGATAAGGGGATAGAATTAAATATATTTTAGGGTAAGAAACAGTTAATTTTATTGCATTAGCACTCCAACCAACTCGGTAGCTAATGAGGTGTCTGTTAGTTTTATAATGTTGTCTTCTTCTGTTGAGAAGCCGAGAAAATGGACGCTGCCGTACCAAACGATGGTTTTGTCAATGATGGCACAGCAATGGGAGAGAATTTTATTTGTTTTTATTGTGATACCAAGAGATTTTAGGAAGTTAGTTTGCTCATCTGATGGTTTGGATAAGACTATAATATTGATTCCATTTGCAAGCAGGTCTTTAAAGAGATGGGTAAGTTTATTCTGCTGAACACGATACAATTTAGGAGAGGAGATAATAATAGAGTGTTGGGCTTTGAGCAGGTCTTTACAAAAGGAGGAGAAGAAGGTTCTACCATTGAAGATTTGTCCTTCGCTGCTTGATAGGTCAAGGTCGGGTAAAGAATCAAACAATGTTGGCGAAGAAAGATTGACAACCGTGTAGCCAATAGAGGCATAACCCTTCAGGCGTCGTTTATACATACTGTCGCAAACTGGGTGGTGAAGATCGATGTAGTCATAGATGCGTACATCTCTCTTTCCCGCGTATTCTCTATGAAGTCGACCAGCATATTGCGCCAAAAGTCCACGCCACGAGATGGGCAATGCAAGGAATAATGTGTCTAACCGAGGATAATCAAAACCCTCACCAACATATTTCCCCGTGGCTACTATCACCAGCGGTTCCTCTGCAGGCATTGCTCTTAATTGCTGAAGTGCAGATTCTTTCTCCTTGGCAGTGCCTGTTCCTGTAAGCTGAATTACATTCTTCACTTTGTCGCGCAACTTTTGCGAGAGCACTTCTACATGCGCTTTCCTACTGGTAAGTATCATAGGAATACGCCCAGCATCTACAGCTTTACACACATCATCCACTATCAGCTTATTGCGTACTTCGTCTTCCACCAATGACTGATATAAAGAACTAATGTTCTGCGTCTCGTCTGTAAGGGGGCGGAATGATGTAAACCGAGGAATAAGGTAGCGATGAAAACCTTATTGTGCCCTTTGACTTGCAGCATCTGCCGAAAAGCGGATTGGTCCACATTGCATAAAGATAATGGGTTGGTGTCCGTCTTTTCTAATCGGTGTTGCTGTCAATCCATATACATAGTGTGCAGTTACGCCTTTTAAAACACGTTCAAAGGTAACAGACGAAACATGATGGCATTCGTCAACAATCACCATTCCATAATTGCGCACAAATGGTTTCACATCGTCTCCATCTACACACGATTGAATTAAGGCTATATCTATAATCCCGTGCAGCGTATTACCTGTAGAATCTAAACACCCAACAGGCGAAAACACCTTGCGTCGTCCCCTCCTCTTAGGCTTTTCAGGTTCTTGATAATCTATTTCAAGAAACTCTGATAGACGTTCTTTCCATTGAGTGAGCAAAGCCCTTGAATGGACAAGAATCAGTGTGTTTACTTTCTTATCTGCAATAAGTGCCGCAGCTGTAACAGTCTTTCCGAAAGCTGTTGTAGCATAGAGGACACCATTATTATATTGTGATAAACTATCAACTGCCTGCTGTTGTTCTGTGTGCAATTTACCTTGAAACGTAACAGAAATCATCTGCCCATGATTGGTTTTATCAGTTAGCGTATAATCTACATAATTAGCTTTAAAGAAAGAAATAATAGCATCCTCGCAACCACGAGGCATCAGCAGATAATTATCGGTAAATTCAAAACAAGAAATAATACGCGGGATGGAATAGGTGGACAAGCGCATTGCTTGTTTACGATAAAACTCTGGATTCTTAAAAGCTGCTATACGTTTCAGATGATTCAATACTTTCGCCGAAACAGCTTTAATAGGGATATAGAGTTTATCCGATCTGGTAATATCTACTTTTGTATAAATGTCCTTACTGCTAATTGTTTGCACAGCTGGTGGTATCCATGGTTTTCGCTCATCTGATGTAGAAAGCAAGCCCAATTCTTCCTGTGTATGTTCTATCAAGAGCTTATCAATCTCCTCTGTCGTCATCTTCTTTACTTGGGAAAGAAAAGCCCACTGGTTTCGATAAGCAAGGAAGTTATCATCAACGAAAACGGTATTCGACCTTCTTCGAGCTTGTCCTTGTAGTGGAAGAGCCACAAGATTACCTAGTCCGCCTTCTGGAAGAGAGTCTTGATTGGGAAAGAATCTGTCGTATGATTTGAATGACATTCGCCCGTTTTGATTCATTGCTTCTGTTAGAATTGAGCTTCCCAGTCGTCGTGCTTTATAAGCAGATATAACATCTTCAAAGAAGATCCATACATGCGCACCATTACCCGAACGCGAACGCTCAATGACGTATGGAATATCCCAATCCCTACAAATGCCGACAAAAGCCGTGACATCTTCCTTATAACCGTGCTCACAGTTCTTGTCATCGAAGTCCGCACACAAGAAAGCACAATTATTGTCTGGCATAATAGCATATAACCCGATCACATCGGTACAGTCCTCTCTCTTGCCTTCCAAATGCCAGTAAACAGCCCTATCATTCAACGCTTCAAAATTCCGATTAGGACAGTCTGCACATTTATATCGCTTCTTATCACAGCCCCCCTGGCTCCACTCATTAATGCAAACAGGCTGATAACCTCCTTTGCCAGTAGTTTTGCTTTGCCATCGCCTTGCATAAACGTCCTCCCGTCCTCTGAACAGACTACGAAATAGTTGTACCTTTTCATCAAGTGAAAGCTGGGACGTCAAAGGATTAGGGGATGCCTCAAGGCTTTTACTTGCCACAATTTCATACTTTATCCCATGCCTTTGCAGCAAAACTTTCAGCCTATCGTTCTCTTTCTGCAATTCCTCGCAATGCTGAAGAAGTTGCTGATAACGTTCGTTATTCTCCATAGACTTATTCAAAATTAGACATAGATCTTACTAGCCTTATTCCATCATCAAACTATATTATGAATTTCCTAAAAGAAACAAATGTAAATGATGATATATGCCACTGCAAATATAATAAACTTCCTGGTATGAGGCATAAAAAGACGGTAATATATTGGAAAACCATTCACACTACTTTATCTCGAAGCCATACAAACAGATAATATTATGTAAGACAAGAGATAATGCCTATAAAACTTATTAACTGGATATTTGGCACTTTTAAATAGAATTAGTACTTTTGCAACGACAAGCAATTATCAACTTGTTCAGACATATTGGAATTGAGCATAAGACTTTATACTATGTATAGTAAATAGTCCACAGCTCGAAAAGGACGTTTACAGACGTTATCTTTTGGTCCTCAAACTTCGCAAATTTGACCAAAACCCAAAAGAGATACGGCAACGGAAACGTTCACGTTAGTTGTATTATTTCTATGTCCGTTTATGGCATTGATTATAATATCGCATTGACGTGGGCTTCTTGCGTTGCCTATCCTTTGGGTTAGGCAATGCGAAGGCCTGAGGACTGGGATAGGTAAGTGAAGACTCCCACGTCTTTTTTTAATTCACCTAAATTTCGGACCTTGCTGCAGGAGAGAGGCATAAGAATATTTCACTTCCATATTCTCGTGTCCTTTAAACAACCTGCCTATACTTGGGAGTGGTAAGGCTAATAAAAACTTACATATATGAAGCGAATTTTATTTTTCATTGTGATGACTTTGTGTGCTATGACTACATTTGCACAAGAGACAAAAGAACAAATCCAGAAAAGCGAAGAACGCGCCAAGAACTTACAAACCTTACTAGACAAGTATTCTGACACAAATTGTGGAGACGGAATCATTGATGGTTTTGGTAATTCCGTTCGCGATGCAGCGGTATTGGCAATTGCAAACAGTGTGAAGCTAGAGGGTCTTTATTATCGCCAGATTGGGCAGACAAAGGATGGAGTAACAGACGTTACTATCGTAAAGCCAAAATTGGAAGATTGGACAGAGCTACTGACAACAGTTACAGGTGAAGCTGCATCTATTAAAAATGCTGTAGATAATGCAAAAGCTGCAGGTGAGCAGATGAAGCAAATAGCAGAAAATGCAAAGAACAACAAAAACCCAATGAAGATTGCTAAGCTTGCAAAGATTGCTAAAGGAGCTGGTATCGTTATGGAATTTGGCAATGCAGCAACCCCTATTCTTTTAGAAGAAAGTGCAGAGCAAGTAAAAGCTGTTCAGAAAATCATAGAAACGCTAAAGTCTGGTAAGAATCTATAATGAGGTGTTTTATTCTCTCAGTCCTGTTTCTGCTCGTGTATGGCACAAGTTGTCATGCACAGGCAGAAAGCAGACCTGTCGTTGGCGTAGCGGAGTTCACTTGCGACGAAGAAAGTCCTTATACGAGGTTAGTAACCGAAAAGGTCGTGGAAATGCTAACCAATACTCATCGATTTATTGTTGTTGACAGAACCAGTCGTGATAAAGTAGAAGAAGAACTTGAGCTACAGAAAAGTGAGGCTTTTTTGGATAGCAAGAATCTGGCACGACAGGACGCATCGCTTGGTGCTAGCATGCTAGTAACAGGGCATATCGTCAAGATACCTGTTTATCGTATTCTTAATGGCGATGGAAGTATAAGAGGCTACAAGGCAAGTGTTGCTTTTCAGCTAAAAGTTGTAGACGTTTCTACTGGCATCAGCAATGAAGCACAGGGCTTCCAAGGAAAGGCTAGCAAAGAAATGCTTTCTCCAGAAAGTGCTGTCACTGCTGCAATGCAATCAATTAAAGATGGCATTTATGAGTATTTTCGAATCAACTTCCCCCTCACAGCAAAGATTGTTAAGGTTCTAGACAAGAAGACGCTTGTCATTAATGCTGGTAAAGAGACTGGCGTGAAAGTTGGGGATAAATTCATGGTCCAAATAATAGAACTACTTGACGGCAAACCATACCCGTCTGATATAGGAACGATAACTGTAAAGAAACAATCTGGAGCCTCTTTCTCCGAATGTGACGCTACATCCAAAATAATATCAGCAATCAATTCTGCACAGCAAGGTGCGGTTATTCAATGTAGTTTAATCATAAAGAAGTAGCTATGGAAAAAAGACTTATACTCTTACTGACTATCTTGTCTCTTTGTCTTCCATATACGTATGCGCAAGAATTGACATCAAAAGTAGAGAACATCGCAACCGCAAAACCAAAAATAATGGTAATTCCCTACACACATCAAGGGGAAGATATACTCATGGTGCTGGAAAGTGATGTCAACAAACGCATTGCTCTAACGAAGATAAAAGAGGCATTTGACCAGCGAGGATATACAACCGTTGATTTCTTCGGACGCGTTAAGGCTCTATCTAAAGCTAACACATTAGGAAGTAATCAACAACAAGACGCAAAGTCGCTTATCATACAACAATCTGGAGCTGATATATACGTTGAGGCCGAAATCAATATTCTCGACTCGCCAACGGGTAACTCCGTGAAGATTATCATATCGGGATACGATGTATCAACAGGAAACTCACTAGCAAATACCGTGTGCGAAAGTGGAAAATTCTACACTGATGATTACGGCAAACTGGCTTCAAGGGCAACCGAGACGGGTATCAATGGTTTTCTTAACGCTATGCAGAGCAAACTTATGGATATGACAGAGAACGGACAATCAATCAGTCTCACAATCGGATTCGACCAAGCCTCAACGCTGTCCATGTCTACAGAAGTTGGGAATGATGGACTTCCATTATCTGACGATATCGAAATGTTCATTGCAGAAAACAGTTATAAGGAGAACTATCACATACAGGGTACAAGTGACAAACAAATGATTTTTGATGACATACGTATCCCACTAACTGACGCTGAAGGCAGGACTTATAACTCTAATAAATTCGGATTAAAACTCCTACAATACTTCCGCTCAAGGAATATTAAGATTGAAAGATCCATTAGCAACAACATGATTGTAATCACTATAAAATAAAAACTCCATGAGTATCCGTAAATTATATGTCATCACAGCACTATTTATTGCCGTTATTAGCAGTGCTCACGCGCAAGGAATTGAGATTGGTTTTGTCATACCAACAAATCAAGATGAAATAAGCGTGAATACGGCAAGGATACTTCGCAGTAGAATACTTCCTGCATTTACAGCAGAAGGTATTGAGACATCAGAAGTTAGTTCCATCGCTATTAAGCCCGAGCTTAGTTTCACAAACTACCAAGAGGCCGAAGGAGGAATGAGGAATATTCATACCTCAGAGGTACAAATAAACCTTATCTGTCAGAATCTGATTACAGGAACAGTGTTTGCCAGTCGAACATTCTGCCTACAAGGGCAGGGTTACTCTGCTGATGATCTCGTTAAAAGTGCGTTCTCACAAATAAAGCTGGACGACGAGAATGTAAGATTATTCCTACATACGGCAAAGAGGCAGATATTAAGTTACTATTCAAGGAATCTGCGAGCAGTACTTGATAGGGCACAAACCTATGCCCAGCTTCACCAGTACGGAGAAGCATTATCTCTGCTCTTCTCTTGTCCATCTACATTAGCCAATTACAATAGTGTAAATGCTGCTATCAGCAACATCTACAAACAATACCAAAGAAATGAGTGTGGCAACCTTTTACTACAAGCACAAACTGAATATTCTAATGGCAATTACGAAGCGTGCGCTGAAATGCTCAAACAAATAGATACAACAAGTCCCTGTGCTACAGAGGCAAAGGCTTTATGTCAGCGTATTAAGCAATCGCGAAATACAGAAGCGAAACAAATTATTACATTAATAGAGAATCAGGCAAAAAGGGAAGCAGACTTAGAGAAACAAAGAATAAAAGCAGCTAGAAATATTGCGGTTGCGTATTACAAACAACACACTAACTTAATTCTGATCTTCTAATCGTCATATCTCGCTTTTGACGAAAGTATATATCGTGGGGCACGGGAGTACATTTCGTGGGGCACGAAAGTATATATTGTCGAGCACGAAAGTACATTTCGTCAAATGCGGGGATATTACTTACTTTTAAAGTTCAAAGATTAATTTAAAGTTCAAAGGTTAATATTCTAAGGTGAAAGGTCAAAGTTTCAAGCCTATACAGTTAGCAGAAAATTTTTATTTGATATAAATTTATTTCTAACCTGTTCCCCGTAAATTTCTAACCGCATATAAATTTATCGCAAACAGGTTGGAAATTTATGGCAAACAGGTTAGAAATTTACGGGGAACAGGTTAGAAATTTATGGCAAACAGCATATAAATTCCCCGCAAACCGCATCTAGGTTTTTGGCGAACTATATCCCGGCTCAAATGCCCTTTAGCAAAGGTACATTCCATGCAATACAATCGTACTTCTTGTGCGCGTAAAAACCATTTTATCAGTCGGTCTATCGTTTCTGCTAAGACAGACATAAAATTGTTCGCGAACAATTCGCAAAGAGTTCGCGAACAATTTTGATTTTGTTCGCGAACAATTTTTTGCTTGTCTTATAGCATGAGGTGTTGCCCTGTGGAGGCTCGCCGGCGAATGCGTATTCCGTCGCTGCGCTCACCGTATCTACGCGCTGGCGGATGCGTATCTAACTGCCCGTAGATACGTATTGCGCCGCCGCTAGATACGCATCTGTCAGCAACGCTCACCGCATCTGTCGGCAAGGGAATACGTATTCGCCAGCAGTTAGATGCGCATTCAGCAGAGACGCAATACGCATTCGGCAGGGGTTGGATAAGACGTTCTATACAAGATTCGATTTCAAAAAGTATTACTCATACGATGGAAAACTAAAAGGGAAATTGTACCTTTGCGGGTGCAATCTTTATTAATAACAATCATAAACAAAGTTATGAGACATTTACTTTCTATCCTTCTCATTGCGGTAACTCTAATTGGAACCAGCAGCTTCACGTATGAAACAACTTCTACAACCAATGCCGAATATACTAGCATACAGAAACGAAAGAAGCATAGTGGAAGAAAAACTCACAAACGTTCGAAGACACGTAAGAATAGAACTCGTAAGAATCGATCAACTCGCTCAGCCAGTATAGGCCAAACCGTGTATATCACCCCCACAGGTTCTTGTTACCATTCCACACCATCATGTCCGGCATTATGGCGTGGAAACTACTCCCGCATATCTTTAAGTTCCGCACGAAGCGAGGGCTATCGTTCTTGCTCAAGATGCTATTAATATAAAGATATCGGATTCAAATTAACGGGTAGCAACCTCTAATTTCAAAATAATAGAATTATGACATATTGTAAAAACTGCAGTTATCCGCTTAACGAAGGTTCTGAATGACTTTTCTGGATTTGGCTAGACACTTTTTTGTTATATTAGCTGAATAAATAGACAGCCTTTTTGTAAGTCTACAGGAAAGCTAGACACAAGTTGAGAATCCATGCTGGAAAGCTAGTCACTTGGTCTTTATTGGATACGCAGAGCTTGTGGTTTGTGTTGCAAAACTGGATGCCCCTCGATGGAGCATTCAGTTTTATGCTTATTGATATACACCTTCACTAGTGGTGTGGCGTAAGCACTGGCAGGCCTTCTCACAATGAGTGCCAGCACAGTGTGCGTAGTCGTAGGGTAATTGGTTGTATTGTTCAAGAGTCATAGAATATAAATTTCTTATATTAATGTAGCAGGTGAAATCCTACGACCATTCCTCAACCGTAGTCTTTACCAAATCTAAAATCATAACTTTATCCTTAGACTCTATAATATCTTGGACATTCTTGCCCTTAAATGTTTGATAAATGGATAAACGAATAACAGGTATTCCTTTTATAAGACCAGTTACATCTCTTAGGAAATCATAAAAAGCACGCTGCCTCCATCGTGAACTTCCAGCCCCATCTAAGTATCCATTATCATCACTTTTTACAAACAACTTCTCTGATGAATTATTTTTCCAAAATCCTCCATGCTTACGGCAACTAGACTCGTATAGAGTGTACAGAAACGCATATATTCATCTAAACGGAAACCATTTATCATCTGATAAATACTAGAATTTAAAGTCTGTAATCTATATCTATTGAAATGATTCTCTTCATCTAATTCCATGATAAATTTAGGAGTTGAAATATCCCATGCCCCAAACTTTAATGGAGGTTCTTCCTGTGTTCCCCCTAATTCTTTGTAGATTCTTTCTACTTCAAAATACAGTTCAGATGAAAGTAAGAACTGATTCTTAGTTAGTTTTGGGTGCTTCTTTTCCCCATATTCTTGCAATACAATTTGCTTTAAGATATTCTCTTTTTTCATTGTTTAGATTGAATAAAACAAAAGAGGAGAATATAAGAATCCCCTCTTTTATTGTAATATACTTGTTATGTTCTTTATTTTACTTCCTCAAAGTCTGCATCTTGGATGGTGTCATCCTGCTTTGGCTGCTCCTGCTGACCAGCGTCTGCGCCTGGCTGAGGACCTGCCTGCTGACCGCCTGCTTGGCTGTACATTTGCTGTGATGCTGCCTGCATAACGGTGTTGAGGTTGTTGATAGCTGTGTCGATTGCTGCAACGTCAGCTGACTTGTGAGCGTCACGGAGCTGCTGGAGAGCAGACTCGATACCTGACTTCTGGTCGGCTGGAATCTTATCACCGTTGTCCTTCAAGAAGTTCTCGGTGGTGAAGATCATTGAGTCAGCCTGGTTCAGCTTGTCAATCTTCTCACGCTCTGCCTTATCGGCTGCTGCATTCTGTTCAGCTTCAGCCTTCATACGGTTAATTTCATCCTCGCTCAAACCACTTGAAGCCTCGATGCGGATGCTCTGCTCCTTACCAGTTGCCTTGTCCTTAGCAGATACGTTAAGGATACCGTTAGCGTCGATGTCGAATGTTACCTCAATCTGTGGAACACCACGGCGAGCTGGAGCAATACCTGTCAAGTTGAACTGACCGATAGACTTGTTCTGTGCTGCCATTGGACGCTCACCTTGAAGAACGTGGATAGTAACCTCTGTCTGGTTGTCAGCTGCAGTTGAGAACACCTCGCTCTTCTTGCAAGGGATGGTAGAGTTAGCATCGATAAGCTTTGTCATCACACCACCCATTGTCTCAATACCGAGGGTCAATGGAGTAACGTCGAGCAATACGATGTCGCCTACACCGCTCTCCTTATTTAGGATAGCACCCTGGATAGCTGCACCAACAGCAACCACCTCGTCTGGGTTTACACCCTTTGAAGGTTCCTTACCGAAATAGTTCTTAACCAATGTCTGCACTGCAGGAATACGGCTTGAACCACCTACGAGGATAACCTCATCGATATCTGATGTCTGCAACTTAGCGTCGCGGATAGCATTCTGGCATGGAACGAGACAAGCTTGGATAAGGCTATGTGCCAACTGCTCGAACTGTGAGCGAGTCAAAGTCTTTACCAAGTGCTTTGGAACGCCACCTTCTGCAGTGATGTAAGGCAAGTTAATCTCAGTAGAAGAAGAGCTTGACAACTCTATCTTAGCCTTCTCAGCAGCCTCCTTCAGACGTTGCATTGCCATTGGATCCTTTGTGAGGTCAACACCTTCTTCAGCCTTAAAGCCATTAACCAACCAATCGATGATTACTTGGTCGAAGTCATCACCACCAAGGTGAGTATCACCATTTGTAGAGAGTACCTCGAATACACCGCCACCGAACTCAAGGATAGAGATATCGAACGTACCACCACCAAGGTCGAATACGGCAATCTTCATATCCTTATTAGCCTTATCAACACCGTAAGCAAGTGCTGCGGCAGTAGGCTCATTCACGATACGCTGTACATTAAGACCTGCAATCTGACCAGCTTCTTTGGTAGCCTGACGCTGTGAGTCAGAGAAGTAAGCAGGTACAGTGATAACTGCATCAGTTACTTCTTGGCCGAGGTAGTCCTCAGCAGTCTTCTTCATCTTCTGCAGAATCATTGCAGAAATCTCCTGTGGAGTATATTTACGGTCGTCAATCTGTACACGTGGATAACCACCCTCATTAACAACCTTGAATGGAACACGCTCAGCCTCTTTCTTACACTGGTCGTAGGTCTCACCCATGAAACGCTTAATAGAGTAGATGGTCTTCTCTGGGTTTGTGATAGCCTGACGCTTAGCAGGGTCACCTACCTTACGTTCGCCACCCTCAACAAAGCCTACAACAGAAGGTGTTGTACGCTTACCTTCGCTGTTAGCGATTACCACTGGCTCGTTACCTTCAAATACAGCAACACAAGAGTTTGTTGTTCCTAAGTCAATTCCAATAATCTTTCCCATAATTGTATATTCTTTTATTATTATTTACTATTTAAATGCTATTACACGCTGTTCTTCAAGACAGCCGAAGCTATCTCGCTGGGCTAGATTAGCTAGCATCACAGCGTCATACGCCTACTATTAGACAAAGGATGTGCCAATGGCATACAACTGACATATTGGCAGAAAAAGAGAAAAGCATTGGATGTAATTTTAAAATTAGATTCATTTAAGTCACTAGTAGACTAGTTGACAAGTTAACAAAACATGACATCCAATTGAAGTAAATAATAGGTGGATTCAACGGAAGGCTTTCTTCAATACAAGAAAAAGCCTTCCTCTATGTAAAGAGAGGCTCTCTTCAAATACAGAGAAGCCTCTTCTTTATCCTAACCAACCCAAAACTATTATTAACAAAGAGTACGGATGCCTATAAAAACAAGAATCCCATCATGCTGAGCATATCTCAATTCATGATGGGAATAATCATTAGCTTTATTGAACAAGTAGACTTTCTAATTTATTCGCAACCTTTGTTGAGTAAGCATTAAAGATATTATAAGCAAAAAGAATATCTGTCACCTTGTTCTCACGAACATATTGTTTCATATTTTTTGCGAAGTAACGACTATCCACAACAAATATCTGTTCGAAGCTATAAAACAGATAACCAGGGAGTGCATTACCGAAACTATCCTTCAGAATTAACAATCTCCTTCCATTATGCGTGGACGTTGTAATGGTCGTAATCTTCGCATCTCCACCCATAAACGTGCAATAAGCCCCACTGCTACCATCCCTATAATGGACGAAGAATTGCCCTTCGAAACTCCGACCTTCACCCTGAATATTATAGTCCTTATCGAGTTTATACTCTTGATAAAGGGTGGTATACTTCACATCCTTAGGCACATAAAAGACGAAATCTTCCGGTGCATTCTTTAACGAAATATCATGTGCATAACCATACATACTCCCCACATAACCATGCACAACACGCTTTTCATAGCTGCTAAGTGTGCGGAACGGCACCTTTGCCACACGTGCAAACTCCTGTGCAGCATAGTATGCTCCAAGTGGTGCCCAATGGTGATCTGTACGCAAATAGATTGGCTCTTTTGCATGTTTCCCGATAGGAGTATATACGTTAACAGCCTGCACATCCTTTGCTAAATGGTGATAAATGTTCGTGATAGTGGCACTCTGACTATGTGTACAACTCTTTGCTTGTTCCGGACAATAGAACTCTATAGCAGTTGGAATGACCATACTATACACATTCACTTTCGATCCAAAGGCTTTCTTATAAGTATTAGCAGCCTCAGCATAAGCCACTCCTCCTTCTGCACCACCATACGCCATTAGTGCACGCACCTCTTTACCACTGCCAACGATGACGATTCCGAGGTTAGCGATCTTAGCATTTTCATTGGCAGTAGACGTATTCTTGTACCCTTCTATCTCTCTTCCATTATCTCCACTCTCATCCATTGGATTATTCGTAGCCTTCCCTGTGGCAACAGAAGCATGAAACTTCACCTTCTCTTCACCCATCTTTGTAATTCCAAGAAGATCCTTCTGTTTCATACTCACCTGCATGAAGAAGTCACGAAAAGGCTCACTATCGCTAAACCAGGAATTAATATTCTTTGTAAAGTCACCCGATTTCACATCCTCCAAGGAGTAAGCAGGAAACTGTTTAAGGTCACGCTTTTCCAGAGCAGAGTATGTGCTACGTGGTAGAAAATTGAAGATATAGGTCAGAACAAAGAATGCGATAGATATTACAACGATATAGATATTGTCTTGTTTCATAATCAGTCTTTATGTGTTGTTGGGCATTCTAACATCTCAACTAACGAATGCGCAGTGGTTCGTGTATAAGCATGTTGAATATTATTCACGATGAGTAAGTCCGTTATCTTGTGTTCACGAATATACTCTAAAATGTTTTCTTGGAAATAACGAAAGTCTACAACGTATAGATCTTCAAATGAATAGAAGAGGTAACCAGGGATTGCATTACCAAAGCTATCCTTTATAACAAGTAGTCGTCGTCCATTCTTTACTCCCGTGGCAACATGTGTTGTACGAATATCTCCCCCCATGAAAGTGCAATAAGCATTGCCGTTTCCATCGCCATAATCAAAGAAGAACTTTCCTTCATAAGCTGGTTTTACACCAACAACCTGCTTGTTTTGTAATATATGTTCGACGTATGTGGTTGTATAAGAACAATCGGTTGGAGTATAGAAGACAAAGTCTTCAGGCGATTGACGCAACTGAGCAATCCCAGAGAAGCGTGCCATACTCCCAACAAAACGATGAATAACATGCTTGTCATAGGCAGATAGTGGGCGGAAAGGAACTTTGGCTACCTGCGCAAAGAGTTCTGCTGCATAATAAGCCCCCAATGGCAACCAATGATGATCCGTTCTTGCATAGATGTTCTCAGCCTTATGACGTTCTAACAAGTCCCATAAATCAATCTTTTTAATCCTATTATTCATCTTGTCATACATATTTTGAATGACTGGACGTTGTGGCAAATTGGCTACTTCTTGATAGCTTTCTGGCCAATAATAAGCCGTAGAAGTGGGTACTATCATGCTATAAACTTGTACATTATCTCCCAATGCTTCTTGATAAGCGTTGACTGCCTCTGAGTACCAACTACCCCCAGTTGCTGGACTAGTAAAGGCTGTCATGGCACGAAGTAGGGAGTCTTTCTTTACAACAATATTACCATTGCGCCCTTTAAGAACCTGTTGTGCATGCAGAAAAGAGCATGAGAGCGTGACCAAACTAACGACTAAAAGAATATATCTCTTCATATTTTCAATCAATTAAAAGCGTGTATAAATAAATGCGTTATTGGTTGCACCAACCAAGAGAGCTACACTTAGGAAGAGTAGACATAATGCTATCACCAATCGCGTGGCTGTTGCTAAATTATGTTGGGTCGTGGTTGAACCTATAGAAGCAAATCGTTTAGAAAGAAAATCATATACTGGTAGACAGAAAACAAGACCTGCTATCCACAACCAGAAGTTATTGAATAAGGCTGTTTGGGCTGAGAAATCAGAAGTAACCGCCCTTTGTCCAAAGAGAGAAAGGAAGAATCTCTGCATGTGAGTGAAGTCTGTAAAATAGAAGATGCCCCACCCTATTATAATTAACAACAAACTATATAAATGCAAAACGACACGAGGAATATATCGAATCACCTTTAATAAGGTGTATTTCTCTAGCGTAACTATAATGCCAAAATACACACCCCAGATGATAAAGTTCCAACTAGCTCCATGCCACATACCCGTCAGAAACCATACAACAAAGATATTTAAGGCTTGATGACGGCGATTACCTCCAAGTGGAATATAGACATAATCACGGAAAAAACTACCTAGTGACATGTGCCACTTACGCCAGAATTCGGTAATAGAACGGCTACAATAGGGATGATCAAAGTTCTCTGCAAAGTGGAAACCAAGACAACGTCCTAAGCCAATAGCCATATCGCTATATCCACTAAAGTCAAAGAAGATTTGCAAAGTGAAGGCTATTATACCCACCCAAGCGCCTTGCATGGTTAAACCAGATAGTTCGCCTTGAAGGAACTGATTGGCTATTTCAGAGAACTGATTGGCTAGGATGACCTTTTTACCTAATCCGATAAAGAAACGATAACTACCTTCTACAACATCATGACGGGTGATATGGCGGTCATTTATTTCCTTTGCCACAAGGTCATAACGCACAATTGGACCAGCGATAAGCTGTGGGAACATGGAAACATAGAGTAGAAGATCTACAAAACGACGTTGACTAGAAGCTTGCCGGCGGTAGACGTCGATTAGATAAGATATGCTTTGGAAGGTGTAAAAGCTAATTCCAATAGGCAAAGAGATTTTTGGAATAGGAACTGACAGACCAACAGAACATAAGACCTCAGCAAAGAAACCAGCATACTTGAAGGTTCCAAGGATTAGAAGATTACATATTAATCCTATGGTAAGCGCAAACTTGCGATGTTTTTCCTGACGTTCAATGCCTATTCCCGTGAGGTAGTTTATAAAGACACTGATTATCATCAAGAATACATACATGGGCTCTCCCCAAGCATAGAATATCAATGAGAAAACGACAAGAGTTGCATTTCTCACAGCTGTTTTGTTGGTAGAATTTGGTCGTAATTGCTTGTCACATACATTGGAAAGCATATAACAAAGCATGAAAAGAGGTAAGAATACAAATAAAAAGAATAAATCCGAAAAGACCATAAATATGATTTTAATAAATATTACGAGATGATTTTTACTTCTTTATGAGTATGAACTTAAATTGAGAAACTATATACCTTCCTATTTTCTCAGCACCACGCACATTGGTGTGAGTACCATCGATGGTGTTTTGCTTTTGTTTTCTTTCTTGTAGAGGATTGATGAGTGAGGGTGTATCAAGGCGAATGACTGGTGCATTCAATCGTTTTCCACAATCTGCAATGACATTAGAAATGTTACTCACCATATCCTTTGAGGCACGAATTGTTAACATGGGAGTGACAAGAAAGACCTTACTCTGGGGTAATCGAGTATGTAGGAGTTCGCAATTATAACGCACAGCTGCAGCCAATGATAGCATTGGTTTCGTTTCAATAAGTGGTTTTGAAAAAACATCCTGCACACTTTCTTTTAAGAGAGAAGGACGTTGCTGATGAAACCAGGCATCATTTGTACCAGCCATAATAAAGATGTATTGGGGTGGTGCAAACTTCTTGCTTTCAACATCATTGATAAGTCGCAAAACTTGATTCCATATCACATTCTCATCTGAGAGTACCTCACTATAATTATTAACATCTGCCTTTGTACGTTCAGTATTCGACCATGTAGCACCGCTTCGGGCATAACTACGACAAGTCTCAGGCTGCAGAATGTTCTTAAACCAATAGCTCCAACTACGAGAATTAGTACAATCGTCGCCCCCACTCCATAAATTGGAATCACCCAAAAAGACAACACTCTTCACGCGCCCTTGTGTATTACTTGCTTTATAGGATGAGTTTAGAGCATAAACCAAACATAAGTTGGCAAATGCTAACAAAAGACTTATTAGAACTTTCTTCATTCAATAAATAGCTTTATATAATATGGCTTGATTACCTTAAAAAGTAAATATCCTATCTGATAATAAACTTATAGATTCCATTCTGACGAGACCCAACGACGGCAGTATTACCTATTGCTATAGGTGAAGACTCAAAGTTGCTTGCTACATGATGCTTATAGAGTAGTTCGCCATTCTTTGCCCTTATAAGATAGACTGTACCACCAGAATCACCAGTAAAGATAAACTGTTCGCCCTTTTCATTCATATATCCAATAGGCGATGACCATGCAAATTGATTCAAACGAGTTGTATAAACAATCTTTCCATCGGTGGTATTAAAGGCTACTAACTGACCTGATGACTTACCCTTCCCATCGGCTCCATTACGGCAGATATTGGCAAATATTAACCCATTCGCATCTCCTTTACCAAGCAAAGGGGTACAATACATTCCACCATCAAGTACTTTCTCCCCTATTTTTATTCGATTACAAGGAATCTTCTGTTCCCATATCTTTTCACCAGTTAAGCCATTAAGCTTAACAAAGTAACAAGTTCCACTCATTCCTTGTTTGTCTACTTCACAACCACAATATATATAAGGTGTATTGTTATCAACCTCACAGACGATTGTACCATCAATGTCATCATGGTTATCATAATACCAAACTGGCTTCATGGTGTTAAGGTTTACGCAGATAATACTACCATGATTATCACCAAACCAACCATAGTTACGATATACACATAGGCTATTTTCAATACCAGGAGCAGCCCCGTTAATTGTGTAACGCAATGCGCTGACAAGTTTCAAGTGCCCTTGCTTACGGCTATACTTGTATAAACTACCATCTTCACCAGGCCAGAAAAGATAGCCACCAACCTCGACTGGTGATGCATCTGATGCATACCAATGGCGTAGAGCACGTGGGTCATGATCAATAAATTGCGATACTCTTGTCTTATTCAAATCAATAACTAATCGTCCAATAGGTAGATGGTTAGGAATGCCCTGACCTATGTATAAGTTCTTGAAGAAAGGGTCAATAGAAGATGTTCCTTTAATCGCGTTATGTACATCTACAGATGGTCTTGATGCCTTACCAGTAGTAAAGTCTATGAAATAAGTGCGACTGCAAAGAGAGGAAAGGATGATTTCATTACTCTTACTAAGATACAATGGCTGTCCTGTCCAGCCACTTCCACCACCCCAGACACCAAAATGTGTGTGTTCTCGGTTATAGTAAGTATCAAATTTCCAAGCTATTTCTACAGTATCAGGAGTTCCCTTCACCATGCCACCAAAGTCCGCATTGCGCATTGGATTCTTACGGAATGTGAGAATATCTGCGCTTTCGTAATCAGAAATCTTACCTTTCAAAGGACTAGGAGTGCTATTTTCTTCATCTATAGACCACCTCAACATTTTAGCAGATACATACATGGTATCTGCTAAATAATGCTTTTCTATGAGTGTTCCCACAGCCATTGGGTCTGAAAGAGATTTATCAGACTTTATCGGTTTAGCCTCTTTACAAGAGGATATCAATAGCAACAATGATATAGAAGATATCATCTGCCAATAATTATAGGTTTTCATTTTATATTATTTTAGAGTCATGTTAAGTGGTATAGATTAATCATTATCGTACATTTGAGGTAGATTCTTAAGATTTTGATAGGTTGCTTTTATATCGTCCCAGGTAATATTGAAATCTTTATCTATAGTCTTTGGTTTGTCATTCAGAGAGTGGGTTATTAGCCAATCATAGGTTTTTTGAAGATAAAAAATGCGTGCTAAAACTCCGTGACTACCACCTTGTAACCAATCATAACGCAATAACTGGTCAAGATGATTAGCTTGTAAATAATTGACCACACGCTTTGATTCGTTTATAGAGATGGCTCTATCTGCCGTTCCATGCATAATCCAAAGAGGCACTTCACCAAGTCCACTCATATTCTTTAACGTCGTTCCACCACACAAAGCCATACCAGCTGCTATCTTATCGGGATAGGTTCCGACGAAATCCATTGTGCCATAACCACCAAGACTCATACCAAGAACATACACACGACTTGCATCTATGGAATAGTGAGACTTCATCCACTCCAATATATTATTTAGTTTTCTCGGACTCCATGGACCACCTGGATTCTGAGGAGCTACCACGAACATGGGAATAATCTTACCCTTGTCAATCGCATCCAAGACTCCATAACGTCTTACCTTATTTAAGTCATTCCCACAAAGACTAGCCCCATGTAGAAAGATGATAAGCGGTAAAGGATGTTTATTCTCCTTGTATTCATCAGGCGTATATATCCAAAAGTTATACCCGTCAGAAACAGCATTGTATTTCGTTTCAAACTGACCTTCTGGTCGAATCTGAGCCGATATATGCAATGTAAAAAATAGTATTATTATAGAAAAAATGTACTTCATCCTATATCATTCTATAATCTTATACAAACGCTTAAATTAATTAGTAAGTACCAGCAATACCTCTATTTAGTCTATTGCCAGCAAAATTACAAAGAAAAATTAACTTATAAATGACTTTTAAAAGGAAACTAATAGAAAAAAAGTAGGGATAAACCTCTATATGGTTTATCCCTACCTAATATTATTATCTAACGTTAGCTACAAAAGAGCTAATCTATTAGCTTGATTACTTAACGTAAACAACAGCCAAACGGTTAGATGTTACGCCCTGTACGCCTTGACCCTTAGCCTCGTCAACAACAACGCCACGACCCTGGAGATACTTAGCTACAACGTTTGCACGATTCTGAGAGAGACGATCGTTAAGATCCTTTGGACCCTCTGGAGAAGCTGTACCAATGATCTGTACGTGACGACCAGACTTAACAGCATCAAGTGCATTCTTTGCCTCATTTGTGAGATCGTACTTACCTTGAGCGAATGTTACAAATACCAAGTTGTCAATGCAAAGGGTCTGATTAGCCTGAGTTGGAACCTCCTTAACAACTTCCTTAACAACCTCCTTAATAACCTCCTTAGGCTTAGCATTCAACTGGTCACGGAGAGAGTTAATTTCATCGTTCAACTCACCAACATTCCAAACCTTGAAGTTGTGAGTACCATTAGAAGTCTTGAACTTATAGTTCAAACCAACGAAAAGACCAAGCTGAGCAGCCTGACGACCGAACTGGATAGCATCACCAGGACCATGTGTAAGGTTCCAGAGAACAGCTGGCTCTACATAAAGCTGCCAAGCTCTCTTCTCACCAAGGTTGTAAGCGAATGTAAGACCAGTCTTTGCTGTCAACTCTGTATCATCACCACCATTGGCAACACCAATAAGTTTCTTGTCACCGAAAGTAATCCAGTAACCTACACCTGCTTCTGCACCAACCTCGAAACGACGATCTGGATTGTACTCACAGAACAAGTTTGTGAAATTGATAGTACCATTCAAACCGAGGTTCACACCACGAACGATTGTGTGGCTATTAGCAAAACCTAAAGAACCTGTCTGCCAACGGTTATCACCGAAGAAAGTAAGACCTTCGAGGTTAGCACCATAAACTGGGCTAAATTGCTTACCTAACTTCAAACCTGCTGCAGCGTTAAGAGGAGCAAAGTGCTCGAAACTCATTGGGCCCATTACACCGCCTTCAACACCGAGATAGACGTTATCAAATGCCTTAGCCTTCTCATAAGCTACTTGAGCCTGCGTACTACTAATGCCCATTGCGAGCATTGAAAGTGCAATCAAAAACTTTTTCATAAAATGCTTAATATTAAAATGTATTGCTTTTAGCGACCTTTAATTCTAGGGTGCAAAGGTAGTACTTTTTTTGAATAGACCATATCTTTTTCTGAAAAATTATTGTTTTTCCCTAAAATATAGGCAGTTAATTACATTTTTAGGTTGTGTCACATTATATATAATTACGTCTAACAAAGATTCTTACTTTTAAATTTATCATTCAATATCGAAATTTTTTGAGATTATTCTCTACCAATTCCAGCACTCTTTAGTTTTAGACCTTGAGTTTATACCTTATAATATATGGCTTCCGTCTTCTAAACCACTTATTTTAATATTTATTCGCTTATTCTTTCGTCATTCCAAAGTTTCTTCTTACCTTTGCGCCCGTTGAGTGAGAATTAACCCAATTAATGATGATGTTACAAACAACGAATTTCAATCAAGCTAACGTTTGCGCCTTATATAATAAAGGTGTAAATGCACGTGCCATTGCGTTGGATTCTTTAACATCTAAAAGCGAGAAAAAGACAGCAAATAATTTGGTAGTTCCAAATATTTGTATACTCTCTCTCTCTCTCTCTCTCTCTCTCTCTCTCTCTCTCTCTCTCTCTCTAGTAGAGCAGACGTAAATTACACATTTTTTCTTCTCGCGTACGCGCGCGCGAAGCGTGCCGCAAACCCTGTAAACAAAGGACTTCTAGGAGTTTCCTTTGTTTGTTTTTTCATGTCTATCATTGAGAGGAAAAAAGAGCAAAATAAGAACGACTATTATTCAAGAAATAACAAACAAAATAACAAGTTTAATTCAAAACAAACAAAATGAAAACAAAGATTTATTCGCTTTTATTGCTTCTCTTAGGATTGCTACCAGGAAAACTATTTGCACAGTCATCCTTCACCTATACTGATAGCGAGGGCACTGTATGGGAATGTAATGTGTTGTCTGGAACTACAGCAGGCATTTCTGGTGTTGATGCAGCAGCTTCTCCTATGTTTTCGATTGTAGGTGGTTATACTAAGAACTATAATGGAGATGTTCTTCACATCCCATCAACAGTTAGTGATGGAACCAATACTTATACGGTAACAGAATTGTCTGAGTGTTTTCTTCTTTACGCAGAGAAACTTATTATTCCGGCTACTGTTATAGAAACAGGTTCTCTCCACCATATAACTCCACGAAGAATCGTACTAGAAACAGGAAGTCAGATGACTAGTCTCGGTCGTTTTGCCTATGTCTACGGTGCTGAATGGTACGATTATCGAACTCCTCTCTATTGTGACTTTACTGCTGCAACAATAACAGGTGCCGATAGTTATGGTTTTTACCAGGCTGCAGACAATGAGCTGTTCTTCCTTAATGCTGCATCAATTAATCCTGTTAAAGCTTTAAGTTCTTTTGTGAACCACCGCGAAACCATTAATGAAAACGATAACTGGATTCATGGTGGCGTTTGTGATCAGCTGACTGTAGCCGATGGCGAAGACTTCGAATCACCCTATAGCTTTACGGCGACAAAGGCTGACTACAAGCGCACGTTTGATAACGTTGCTGGTAAAGCTGTCAGCACCCTTTATTTACCTTATCCAACCGATCTCCCCAATGGCATGCGCGCCTACACATTGATAAGAAAAGGATTTGATGAAAACGGCGACAAGGCTTTCTGCTTTTCTCCTGTTCCAGCCGGCACGCGATTGGAAGCCTATAAGCCTTACTTGGTGCAGATAACCGATGGTGCGAGTCATACATTGCCAACAATGCACAATGTGACGGTTCCTGCAACGCCTGATATTGAGAGCACAGCCGTTATGGCGAGTGCCGATAGCGATTGGAAGTTCTATGGTACGACTTTGCGCATAAAGAACGACAAGGCGTATGCTAAGAAAGCTTATTACTTGAACGGTAACAAATGGTGGGCAGTGCAAAACGGCGTAACGAACGACTATATTGCTCCTTTCCGTTGCTTTATCAGTAGTCCGACAGGTGCCGTGCCAGCAAAGAGTTTCTTAATGGTGCTTGACGAAGAAGACAACAACACAACGGGTATTAAATCGCTCGAAAACAAAACAAATGAGGACATCAAGAGCGGAAAATATCCTTTCTATTCTGTTGACGGCAAGTTGATGGGTAACGATTATAATACGCTCGAAAGCGGTCAGATTTACATCGTGAACGGAAAGAAATTTTATAAGATTTAATCAAATGGAGTTACAAACAATGAAAAAGAAAACCTATAATGCCCCACAATGCACCGCTGTGCAAATGAATGTTGAGAACTTTATTTGTCTATCCATCCCTATTGGATCTACTCCTGGTCCCGGCGGTGGCGGACAAGCAAAGGCTAATTATTTCTTTGAGGAAGAAGATGAATCTGCTTCTGATTTTTCGGAATCTGATTCGGAGGAATCAAAGGGGAATTAAGACGCATTTAAACGACTGATAAGAAACGCAGAAAATTGTTTGCGAACTATTTTTATGCCTCTTATTTATGGTATCGAATTCGTAAAGCACGGGTGTCGGACTTGTAGACTACGGGTGTCAGATTCGTGGGGCACGAGTCCAACACCCGTGCCCCACGAAAGTACATTTCGTTGATGTTAACAGTTCTGACTTAAAAGTTAGAAAGAAGCTCGTATGATATTGGAAGAAAATTTATATGCTGTTCCCCGTAAATTTCTAACGTGTTTACGATTCTCGGGGAACGTGTTAGAAGAAAATTTCTAACGTGTTAGAAATTTATGGGGAACAGGTTGGAAAATTATCGCAAAGCTGATGGAAATAGAACGCAATCGTAATGCCTTCGAAATTGGAGGCTGTTTGGACTGAAGGTTCGGGCTGAAGAGTGTTTATTTCCATCGGTTTTAAAATAATGACAAACAAGAATGCTGCAAGGTGCAGCACATTAATAATAACTAAAAATAAAATAAGTCATGAAAATTAAACTAGTAAAAAGAAGTAAGCCAGGCGCAAAGGATGATGCCGGTAAGTTTTACGCAAATCCAGTGAATGTTGGTAAGAAAACGATGCACGATATAGCGAAGGATATTGCTGGGCGTTCGTCGTTGACACGTGGTGATATTGAGAACGTGCTTTTCAACTTCATAGACCAATTACCTAGTTACCTGCGCGATGGCTTTAGCGTGCAGTTGGGCGAGTTTGGTACGATGCGTTTGACATTATCAAGTACTGGTGCAGCGGACGAGAAATCCTTTAAGACTGAAACCATCAAGCCTCGAGTAACGTTTACGCCAGGTGTGGAGTTGAAAGCTGCCTTGCGCGATAACTCATACGAGACGCCGAAGAAGAAGAAAGAAAGCCCCGACCCCTCTCCAAAGGGAGAGGGGAGTGAAGAGCACACTGGGCCACAGGTAGGGTGAGTAAGGATATGTGCCACGGGGGCATTTATTAGATTGATTCAGGGTATCAATCGTTCTGTAATAAGACAACTCGATTATATTAATTGTGAAATTAATGTCTTTCAAAACTAGTGTATTAATTTGGTTCTCTCGATCCCGTGGTCACGTATCCCCTCCGATCCCATCTCCAAACCAACTATCACCCATCAACTGGAAGTAATGAAGATGGTAATATTGGGAAGAGATGTAACGCAGCAAAAGCTGTTTTGGCAAGGATAAAGATGTAGAAATAAAATAGGGACAGACAAGAGTGTCTGTCCCTATTTGCTTGATAAAGCTTTATCAGAATTGAATGATGACTTGTTTTTAAATAAAGATTTTACTCACTAAGTGTTCTTATGTTGTGCTGTCTCTTTCTTACAAGGGATATTCCTCAAAAGCATATAATACCGTTGAGAGATAACGCTCGCCCGTATCTGGAAGCAAAGTAACGATTCTCTTACCCTTATTCTCGGGGCGTTTTGCAAGCTCACTTGCCGCAAAGACTGCTGCACCTGATGATATACCAACCAATAAGCCTTCGCTCTGTGCCAACTGACGACCCGTGAGTATCGCTTCGTCATTATCGACTTGGAAGATTTCATCAACGTACTTGCTGTTGTATGTAGAAGGTATAAAACCAGCGCCAATGCCCTGTATCTTGTGCGGACCACTTTGTCCGCCGCTTAGTACGGGGGATGTTGTTGGCTCCACAGCAACAACCTTTACATTCGGATTCTGCTCCTTCAAATACTTGCCAACACCGCTTATTGTACCACCAGTTCCTACACCGGCAACGAAGATATCGACCGCTCCGTCCGTATCACGCCATATCTCTTTACCAGTTGTCGCATAGTGTTTCTGCGGATTAGCTTGGTTCTCGAACTGCTGAAGAATAATACTTCCTGGAATCGAATCGCGCAATTCCTCTGCTGCTTTGATAGCCCCTTTCATACCCTCTTTACCGCTCGTCAACTTCACAGTAGCACCATAAGCCTTCACAAGGTTACGGCGTTCTATGCTCATTGTTTCTGGCATAGTAAGGATGAGTTTATAGCCCTTCACTGCTGCTACTAACGCCAAACCAACTCCCGTGTTACCACTCGTTGGCTCGATGATAGTGGCTCCTGGCTTCAGAAGTCCTTTATCTTCTGCATCCTCAATCATCGCCAGTGCAACACGATCTTTGACGCTTCCACCAGGGTTAAACGATTCTATCTTTGCTATAATTGGCTGCTCAAGTCCTTTCAAAGAAGAGAACTTATTTAATTCCAACAAGGGTGTATTCCCAATCAATTCAGTGAGTTTCTTTGCAATCTTTGTCATATCCGTTACCTTTAATTATTTGTTTCATCTACCAATCAAAACACTTATCATCGCAAGTTCTAAGTGTTTTGTTTCTTTTTCACAGGTGCAAAGGTACGGAGAAACATTGGTCTTTAAAATACTCACTTTGTGTTATTTCGCATACCACAATTATGGTATTTACGTTAAAAAGAGCCTTTTCTATCGTCAAACAGATAAAAAGCACTATATTTGCGATAGTGTTATAATACTACAAGAAAGCCTTATGCAGAAATATGCCAATTACATAGAAGAGATTGAAATCGACTCCCTTTGGAGTGGAAAGAAGCACATTCGATGGACATTAGATCGGCAAGTTAATATCTTAAGTGGTATCAATGGCGTAGGAAAGAGTACCATTATAAATAAGGTGGTACGCTCTTTTTCACAAGGCGGAGAGTTCCCCAGTCATCTACTGAAGGGCGTTCGGTTGAAAGTGAACCCTTCCGATGCCAAATGGATACGCTATGATATTATCCGTTCGTTCGATCGCCCGCTGTTAAATTCGGATAGTGTTAGTAAGATGGATGGCAATCTTTCCACCGAATTAGACTGGCAGCTCTTTCAGTTGCAACGCAAGTATCTGGATTACCAAGTGAACATTGGCAACCGAATCATTGCTACTCTACAGAGTGGAAAACTTCATGCTGCGGAAGAGGCACAGCGCATCTCCCTACCCAAAAAGCGATTCCAAGATATGATAGACGACCTCTTCACCGAAACAGGAAAGACTATCATTCGCACGGAGAATGAGATTCGTTTCTCACAGATAGGCGAAACGCTCTATCCTTATCAGCTCTCAAGCGGAGAGAAACAGATATTGGTTATCCTCTTGACAGTGCTCGTTGAAGATAATAAACCATACGTTCTCTTTATGGACGAACCTGAAGTTAGCCTGCACGTAGACTGGCAGAAACGACTAATTGACCTCATTCTCGAACTGAATCCCAATGTTCAAATCATCCTAAGTACGCATAGTCCGGCTGTGATAATGAATGGTTGGATAGACCGAGTAACGGAAGTTTCGGATATTACTGACAAATAATAGCAAGGGAAGGAGGCACTATGAGCAGACGACTCTGCGACAATCTATCATCGGCATACATCAATGCTGCCAATCAACTTAATGGTAAGCATGCACGCAGAAAGATTATTGCATACGTCGAGGCATACGATGATATCTTCTTTTGGAGGACGGTGTTAAGTGGCTTCGAAAGCAATGATCGCTTCTTTGAAGTTATGCTTCCGTCACGCTTGAACCTAACGAAAGGGAAGAAGTCGGTGCTTATGAACCTTATTGCAAATCAAATGGGAGAGAACATGATAGCCTGTGTTGATGCGGATTATGACTATCTTTTACAAGGTAAAACAGCTACTTCTACACAAGTCATCACTAACCCTTACGTCTTTCATACCTATGCTTATGCCATCGAAAACCTACAGTGTTACGCCCAAAGTCTGCATGATGTGAGCGTAGCTGTAGCCCTTAACGACCACGCCATATTTGACTTTGAATCCTTCCTAAGCCAATATAGCGAGATAATCTATCCTCTCTTTGTTTGGAATATATGGACTTATAGACACCAAAAGTACCGCCAATTCACTATAACCGACTTCAATAGAGTTATCGAAATAGGGCACTTTTCTATCTATAATGCTGCTGAATCCTTACAAAGACTGCATTATAAGGTACAAAGGAAGATACGCCAATTACAAAAGGAGTACCCTTATGCAAAGGAGGATTACCTACAACTAAAGAGAGAGCTAAGCACACTTGGCGTTACACCTACTACCACCTATTTATATATACAAGGGCATCATCTCTTCGACAATGTTGTTGTTCCCATCCTTAAACGTGTCTGCGACCAACTCATCAGAGAGCGAGAAGAGGAGATAAATCGCAATGCGGTGCATGATACGCAGCGTAGGAATGAGTTATCGAGTTACAGTCATAGCGTTGAAGCTATCGTTTCCATGTTGAGAAGGAACGTAGGTTACAGAAACGCAGAACCTTTCAGAAAACTGCAAGAAGATGTTAGATTGTTCTTAGAAAAGCAATCAACACAAGAAGAAATAACCAACAATTAAGACGGTTGTATCATCCTTGACACAACCGCCTTACACTTATCTAATACCTAAAAGATACTTCTCCGTATCAGTTTGTATGTAAGATATAAATGTTACCAGCACGATAAACATCATCTTTCAGTACTTTATCAACATAGATACCATTCTCTATCAAGCGAATACCCATGCGCTTTGTCGAAGGATCAAACTTACCTATTGTCGACTCATTCCATATAAATCTCACCCCTATCTGATGGCTTGCACCATCATAAGTAAGGTTTCCTAAATCAGCAAGGAGTGGTACAATGTAAAATCCCGTAGCTGATGGTCGTGCCTGTCGAATACTTATCTTAAAGTTTAAGTCTTGTGCAGGTAAGGCCTCAATAGCCTGCTTTAAGCTCACATTCGTAACACTCTTAGCAAGGAACTTAGTAGGGAAATGCTTTATAAGTAGGGTTGTATCTGATGTTATCTCCCAGTTAGAAGCGATTGAATCATCCTTCTTCCAACCACCATATTGTTCATCAAAAGCATAGCAAATGAGCTTTCCTTGATAGTTACCTTTCATAACATTAAAGGCTGCATCTATCTCCGCCTGTGTTGGAAGTTGGCGTCTCACACTATCTTCACCATCGCCAAGACAAGATGTTAAAGACACTGCCGTAAGGAGCACAAATAGTAACAGTAATAGTTTATTCTTCTTCATTGTATTACGTTTTAATTAGTTTTTTCATATCAAAAATACCGCTGACAAATTTACACATTCATTATCGATTACAGCACAAAATACTGTTAAATTAAATGCAAAAGATGATTTCCTTTTCCTACAAAAAGCCTCAACTGTACACGAAATAAACATCAGAGGCAATAGACACACGTAAGTTCTAAAAACAAAGAGAGCCTCTCTTCATATCAAAGAGAGGCTTTCTTCGTATCGAAGAAACGCCTTCTTGAAATGGAAAAGGGCGTTTCCTGATTAGTTCCCGTTAGGAGGTTCTCCTCTTAAAAGAGGCTAAGAGGAGGATAAAAGCACTAATTCTTCTTCCAAAAAGCAGGTGTGAAGAGAACGAGAACAGTGAATAACTCCAGTCGACCAACAAGCATTAAGAACGAACAAATCCACTTTGCAAAGTCGGGAAGTTGCGCCCATGACATCGTAGGACCAATCTCCATACCTAGCGTCGGACCGACATTTCCAAGACAACTTAACGTGATGGTGATAGCGTTAGTATTGTCAATTCCTAGGGCAATCATCGTGAATGCACAGAAAAGAGTTAGGATGAGATAGAGCCCAACAAAGCCTAGTAAGGTTACACGTTTCGATTGCGAGATATTGACACCATCGATCTTCATGGGTAGAACAGCATTCGGATGGAGGATCTGACGGAACTCATTTCGAACTACTTTAAGCAACATCACACCTCGAATACTCTTCAGTCCGCCACTCGTCGAACCTGAACATCCACCGAAGAACATACACGCTGCAAGTACAACCCACGTCACATGAGGCCACTTACCAGCGTCATCACTAAAGAGACCAGTCGTTGTGATGAACGAAACAACTTGGAAGATGGCACTGCGGAAAGCGTGTTCTATGTCGTAGTGATTACGCCAAACGAGTTCGAAAGTGATGAAGATTGCAAAGGAAAGAACCATGATAGTATAGAAACGGAACTCACTGTTCTTAAAGAGTTTCTTAATATCCATCCCTATAACTGATGCATATAATAAGGTGAAGTTTACGCCTGAAAGGAAACAAAACAATGCACTGACATATTCCTCCGCAGGCGAGTGGAAGGTCATAATTGAGCCACTCTCCGTAGCGAAACCACCTGTTGCTGTACTCGTCATAGAATAGTTGAAGGCATCAAACCAGCCCATTCCACAAACCTTATAACTAAGGATGCAGGCGACAGTTAACACTAAATAGACCATCCAAATCCACTTAGCACTGGTGCTGATACGCGGATGTAACTTACTCTTAATAGGTCCTGTTGCCTCTGCAGCAAACACCTTTACCGACCCACCCACTAGAGAAGGAAGGATGGCAACAGTAAAGAACACGATACCTAAACCACCTATCCATTGTGTCAACGAACGCCAGAAGAGTAAGCCTTTCGGTAGTTTCTCGGGGAAGTCGAGGATAGTTGCTCCAGTGGTTGTGAAGCCTGATATAGCCTCAAAGAAAGCGTCAGTAAAACTAGGAATATAGCCACTGATCATGGAAGGAAGCGTGCCATAGAGGGTGAAAAGTATCCATGATATGGTCACAACAAAGTAAGCATCGCGACGTCCTAATAGGTTATCTGCATTGCGCCCAAGGATTCGGAAGATGAATCCAGAGCCTACTGTGATTAAGATACTCCACACAAATGGTAGTATATCATCGCCCTGATACCATATAGAAACAAAGAGGCAACACAGCAACAACACTCCCTCTATCCACAAGAGAGAGCCCAGAATCTTGGATATAAGTTTCAGATTCAACATAATCACATAAATAGTTTCTCTACCTTCTTCATATCTACATTGTAACAGAAGACCACTACTGAGTCACCAGCCTCAATCTGCGTGTTACCCGAAACGAGCATTCCTTCTCCATTCCTAACCAATCCGCCGATGGTAACTCCACGTGGTAAGTTGAGTTCGCGGACTACTTTTCGTGTGATCTTAGCGTCTGGGCTGGGTACAAACTCAGCCACATCAGCATTAACAGACATAAGGAATTTGATGTTCTCAACGTTTGCATCCAACATCATCTGGTATATATGACTGGCTGCAACAGCCTTTTTATTAATAATAGTACCAATGTCTAGGCTTTCAGCAGTACCCACATAATCAAAGTTCTCGACGGCAGCTACAGTCTTGCGAACGCCCATTCGCTTTGCAGTTAGACAAGCAAGAATATTCGTTTCAGCGTTCGATGTCAATGAAACAAAGGCTTGTGTGTTACGGATACCCTCCTCTTGCAGTAATCCAATATCACGTCCGTCACCATTGATAACGAGCGTGTCTTCATCCAAGATATTGTTTAACTCTTCGCAACGCATTGGGTCTTGCTCTATGATCTTGGCGTGCATATACTCTGGCAACATCCTCACTGCACGTGCAGCCGTCTTACCTCCTCCCATGAAGATAACGTTTTGCACGTCAACATAATGCTCCTTTCCCACTATCTTGCGCACGTATGGTATATATTGCTTAGTGGTCATGAAGTAAGCAAGGTCATATAGTTGTAAGGTATCATTACCACCTGGTATAATCGTCTCATCGTTGTGCTTGATAGCAACTACATGGTAAGGATCATCCGGACCACTGATCTCTTTCAATGGACGATCAAGTATTTCACAACTCTCCCGCAGCTTAATACCTAACATGACCAACGCTCCATCATGCACATCCCAACGCTGACGTACCCATGACATCTTCAATCCATTGATGATGTCTTTAGCGGCTAGAAGCTCTGGATAAATTATGCTGCTCACTCCCATCTGATGGAAGAGTTCTTGATTAGAAGGCTCTACATACTCCGGATTATCTACACGAGCAACGGTCTTCTTAGCCCCTAATTGATGTGCAAGAACGCATGCCGCAATATTCTTCGACTCGTCTGGTGTAACCGCAATAAACAAGTCGGCATCTTCAGCCCCAGCCTCTTTAAGATTCTTGATACTGGTTGTTGAGCCTTCCATCGTTAGTAGATCAGCCTCGTTACTAATCTTCTCTAGGTTCTCCGAGCACTCATCCATGAGCACAATGTCTTGCTTGTTACGTGAGAGGAGTCTAGCTAGATAAGAGCCAATAGTATATGCTCCTGATATGATAATCTTCATGTTTTATGCTTTAACTTGTCTGTCTTTGTAAGTCTTTTAACCACCTTCTCTTATATAGATAAGGGTTCACTATGCCTCAACGGAAGTCAGTTGTTTCTTTATTCCATCAATATCTATACCGCAAAGAGCACGCAACTGTTCAACTGTTCCCTGCTCTACAAAGTGGTCGGGCATACCCATTCGGGTTATATGAGGTGTATATCCATGATCGCTCATCCACTCTGTTACGGCAGTACCTAAGCCTCCGTCACGCACCCCATCTTCGATAGTTATAATGCGAGAAAAGCGTTCGGCAACCTCTTGAAGAATGGTCTCATCCAATGGTTTCAAGAATCTCATATCATAATGCGCAATACTAGGACAATGCTCTTGAGTCGATGGTGAGTTGGCTGACTCGATGATGTTTATAGCCTTCTCTACGTCATTTCCAATCGGACCAATGCTCAACACGGCTACATCCCAACCATCGTGCAGACGCCTACCCGTACCTACTTTAATTTCAGTCAACGGACATTCCCAGTCCGTAAGCACACCTTTTCCTCGTGGATAACGTATCACAAAAGAGCCTTTACCTGGTAGTTGGGCTGTGTACATCAGCCTTCTTAACTCGTGTTCATCCATTGGTGAGGAAATAGTTAGGTTGGGGATAGGGCGCAAGAAAGCCATATCAAAGGCTCCATGATGCGTCGCACCATCCTCACCCACTAGTCCGGCTCTATCCAAACAGAGCACAACTGGCAGATTGAGGATTGCCATATCGTGGATAATACTATCGTAAGCTCGTTGAGAGAAAGCACTATAAATATTGCAAAAAGGTTGTAACCCATCCTTCGCCATACCAGCAGAGAAGGTTACAGCATGCGCCTCGGCAATACCTACATCGAATGTTCTTTCGGGCATATCCTTCATCATGATATTCATCGAACAACCTGTTGGCATGGCTGGCGTAACGCCTACAATGCGTGGATTCTTGCGTGCTAACTCTAAGAGAGTATTACCGAATACGTCTTGAAACTTGGGTGGTTCGTTATGCGACTCATGTATGATTCGCTTGCCAGTCTTTGGGTCGAACTTACCCGGAGCATGCCATACTACGGCACTCTTCTCGGCTGGTTCGTATCCTTTACCCTTCTTCGTATGTAAGTGAAGGAGCTTAGGTCCCTTCATATCCTTCAGTTGTCTTAGGATGCGAACAAGCTCTCCTACATCATTACCATCAAATGGTCCGAAGTACCGAATATTCATCCCTTCGAATATATTCTGTTGATGTGCAAGAGCCGATTTAAGGGCATTGTTCAATCGAAGTAAGCCTTTTCTCCGATCCTCATTCAATAGTCCTTTGGCATGTAACCACTGCGATGCTTTAAAGCGAAGACGGTTATAAGTCTCGTTGGTATCTAGGTTTAATAGGTATTGCTCCATACCTCCTACAGCCCTATCAATCGACATGTCGTTATCGTTGAGGATAATCAATAGGTCATTAGGTTGGCTCGAAACATTATTCAAACCCTCGTAGGCTAGACCGCCACTCATCGCTCCGTCGCCTATAATGGCTACAACATGTCGATGCTGCTTAGTCAGTTTCGAGGCTACCGCCATACCCAAAGCTGCAGATATAGAGTTGGATGCGTGCCCACAAGTGAATGTATCATATTCACTCTCATAAGGCGATGGGAAAGGCATTAACCCACCTAGTTTACGATTATTGCAGAAGTTTTCACGCCTACCAGTCAGTATCTTATGCCCATAAGCCTGATGCCCAACGTCCCAAACAATGCGGTCTTCTGGAGTATTAAAGACATAGTGACAAGCCACAGTTATCTCTGTTGCACCAAGGCTCGAAGCCAAGTGTCCAGGGTTAACAGCTACTTCTTCTATGATGTCTTCACGCAGTTGTTGACATAACTTAGGCAACTGCTCTAAGCTAAGTTTACGTAAATCTGCGGGTGACTGTATCGTCTTTAAAAGGTCGAATCTATTATCGTTTAACATTATATAATAATGTGAATAGCGTTGCAAAGATACGCTAAATAGCCTAAAAAGCCAAATAAATTAGATGTAAACTAGTGGTTGGATGAAACTATAAGAGGATAAATTTACGCGCCATTAGCCCCATGTTTAAGTTGATAAAAACACTATTTCCCCCTCTTTTCATTCTATGAGAAGCTGATAGCGAAACACCATCTTCATTTGAAGAGGGCGTTTCCTTGATATAAGGAAAGCCTTTCTTCCATTCAAAGAGGGCGTCTCCTTGATTCAAAGAGGGCGTCTCTTCATTTTGAAAAGAATATTGGATAAACCATGATAACGTACTAACGACTTAATGTACTAACCATTTTCGCTTTTCCACGAAGGTGCATAAATAGATAGAGCAAGAACAGGATTCCACGGAAAGAAAGCTCAACAGCCATAGCAAACCATACGCCTTTCAATCCGTATTCACTGGCTAACGCATAGGCAAGAGTCAATCGGACGAGCCACATACAACCCAAGTTTATGAAAGAAGGTTTCAATGTATCGCCTGCTCCTACGCACACGCTATAGGCGACGATGGCTGCTGCAAAGAAGGGTTCGGCGAATGCTTCAATCCGAAGAACGGATGTTCCCAGAGCTTGTATATCGGCGACTGGCGATAATAAACTTATCATTTCGGGAGCGAAAATATACATGATTACACCCATGAATGCCATCACTAGCATTCCTAAGAATATGGTCATCCATGCGAAACTACGATGCAGATCACGCCTGCCTGCCCCTACGCTCTGTCCAACGAGAGTGGTTGCAGCCTCACTAATACCATAGCCTGGCATATAACAAAGACTTTCGGCTGTGATTGCAAACGAATGGGCAGCTATCGAAACATTGCCCAATGGAGCGACAATCATCGTTGATACGAGTTGAGCACCATTCATCAAGAGATATTGCAAAGCCATAGGACTACCTATCTTCATCGCATTCCAAATGTATTGCCAACGCCACACAAAGCGTTCAACATCCAACTTCCACGCAAGGATTGGACTACGGAATATGGCGTAATAAGCCAATGGTAATGCAACAGCAATAAATGCTAATAGACTTCCGAAGGCTGCTCCTGCAACGCCAACACCCCATCCTGGCACTGTTACTTGTAGCCCAAGTAGGGTGATGTCATGCGTTGGGAAGATGAAGAAGTAATTGAAGATTACATCCAAGACACACATCAGTATCGCCATTAAACTGGGGCGTCGCATATCGCCAGAAACCTTTAGCATGGAGGCTGACATTACCTCCAGAAGGTGGAAAGGAATGATGAAAGAGAAGATAAGAAAGTAAGTAGACGCATCGTGCTGAATATCCTTTCCGCCCCTTAACCATATAGGGAGATAAGGTGCAATAAGCACTGTAACAAGCAGAAAACATAATGCAAAACAGAGTCCAAAGGTATATCCGTGACGCATTACAGAGCGTGCTTTTGAGAAGTCTTTAGCACCTATGAAGTGAGCTGCCTGTACAGAGAATCCCATTGTAACAGCACCTATTAAAGAGAAGAAAAGCCATGTTGCGGGTTCTACAAGACCTATTGCCGCTGCTGGTTCTGCACCCAATGAGCCAACCATTCCAGCGTCAATATAGAACATCAAAACGGTTGTTATCTGTGCAAGAATCGACGGAATACTTAACTGAATGATAAGATTAAACTTCTCACTCATCGTCATCTCTTCTCCTTCTCGAATCTTTGAAAGAAGGGCATCGGCTATGTTTTTACTAAAGGAGATACGCACAACTAACGAACCTATATATTAAGAGTACTGCATATTGGTAAGGAAATAGTCTCTATCTACTTTATTTTCCTCTTCTTCTATTGCATTATACAAATAAGAGAGAGCACCATCTACAAAGAAGCAATCGCTATTCTGTATCAGAAGCCCGCTTTAATTCCATTTCTGTTATTGGTAACCACGTCTCAGGAAAGATATCTGGTGTAGACCAGTAGTACCAACGTTGTGGGTAAACAACGACCTTGTTAGGATTTGTATTTAGCATTGCTGCCCAAAAAGAAAAGGTACTATTTGCTATTATATTATGCCGACATTTCGACATAAGGAACATATCCTTCCAACTATCATTGCCATGGTGACAATCTACATAAACTGCATTAGGGATACACATGTTAGCTTTCACCCATGCAATATCATCTGAAAAGATAAAGAAACGAGGATTAGCTTCTTGCTTAAATATACGTTCTATTGCTATACGATAATAGTCTAACGGACAGAAAATACCAAACTTGTCAATATGTTCTTTCGACTGATAATCACCACGGCGGATGTGAACAGCAACAGCATTACTGCTCTCTATCATAGATAAAATAGCACTGGACTCTGTGGAAAGGGCGGGATCTCGGAAGTTGAACATCTTTGGTAAGTCAACTCCCTGCCAATACTTTTTATCCAACCAATAACCATTATAAAACACACTCTTTGATGTTTCCTCTTTTGATACGATACAGAAACGCTCACACAAGTAGGCTAACTTGCTAAGAGTATCAGTTAGAAAAGTATGAGGAGGGAGCTGAAGATCGAATATCTTATCCAACTGGAAGTCAGAATGAAAGCATAAAGAATGTGACCAATACGAGCCATAAACACTCTGAGGATATAGGTGAGATAGATATTGACTAAATACGTAGATAAACATCTGATTGCCTAATCCTCCTTGGAAGTTAACAATCTTCATCCTTTCACTATATTCTTTAGAAAGAGCACTCTAACGATCTTTTAGATTCTTCTCAACATGTGCGAAGTCTACTAATCGCACATCGAATATAAGCGTAGAATAGGCTGGAATCGTACCACCACCTGCCTTTACGGCACCATACCCCAACTGATAAGGGATGTAAATAACCCAATGGTCGCCTCTATGCATCTGCTGTAAGGCTGTGGCGAAACCGTCTACGACACCTCTTACTTCAAAGTGTGTTGGACGAGAGGTAAGCGCATTGAAGGTGTTAGACGACCATGATTTGTCGAAGATCAAACCAGCTGTATAGGTTGTTGATGATATCAAACGTCCCATATAGTGAACCGATGCATAATCGGTAAGAAGAGGACTTTTTGTCTCCGAGCCAGACTCTAATACATGTACAATGATATGATTCTCTGGCTTATAGCTCAGCTGTGCATTACCAACAGCATGCTGCCCGGCTAAGGTGTAATTCTTGATAATCTTCCAAGAAGTATCACCTCCCTTTATCTTCTGTTCTGTAGTTGTATAGAGCTTATTCCAATAGTTCTCGTTCGTAGTCTTCCAATTGGCAAACTCTTCAACATCGTCTTTATCCTCGGAACAAGACACAATACTCATTGAAGTAAGCAGTAATCCGCCTAAGCAAAGCATACTTACAACATGGCGAAAGAATGTTTTTATCGTTTTAGTCATAGCCTTTTTATATCAAAAAAGGTTAGTAGCACTTACTGAAACATCCATTGATAAGATGTTAAACAAGTAAGTTCTACTAACCTATCTCTTATTAATCAATATCAATCTTCTTCAATAGAGAAGTGATTGAAACACGATCTTCTATTATCTCACGGAGCTTCTCAACTGGCACACGTTCCTGCTTCATTGAGTCGCGATAACGCAGAGTAACGGTGTTATCATTCAATGTATCACCATCGACAGTCACGCAGAATGGAGTACCAATAGCGTCTTGGCGACGATAACGCTTACCTATTGAGTCCTTCGCCTCCATGTGCGTATTGAAGTGGAACTTCAGTTGGTTAACAATCTCTTGAGCCTTCTCTGGAAGTCCATCTTTGTTTACCAATGGGAGAACAGCACACTTAACAGGTGCTAAAGGCTCGGGGAGTTTCAATACAATACGGCTTGATCCATTCTCCAATGGTTCCTCTGTATAACTGTGACACATCACTGATAAGAACATACGATCTACTCCGATAGATGTCTCAACATCGTAAGGAACATAGTTCTCATTGCGCTCTGGATCGAAATACTTTATCTGTCTTCCCGAGAACTTCTCGTGTTGTGAAAGGTCAAAGTTGGTACGTGAGTGGATACCTTCAACCTCCTTGAAGCCGAATGGCATACGGAATTCAATGTCAGTAGCCGCATTGGCATAGTGAGCTAACTTCTCGTGATCATGGAAACGATAGTTATCGTCGCCCATACCTAAAGCCTCATGCCATGCCAAACGGTGCTTCTTCCAATACTCAAACCACTTCATCTCTGTTCCAGGTTGGCAGAAGAACTGCATCTCCATCTGCTCAAATTCACGCATACGGAACACGAATTGACGTGCTACTATCTCATTACGAAAGGCCTTACCTATCTGACAGATACCGAAAGGAAGCTTCATACGACCCGTCTTCTGAACGTTGAGGAAGTTTACAAAGATACCCTGTGCAGTCTCTGGACGTAGGTAGATTTTATTGGTTGCATCGGCAGATGCGCCCATTTCTGTTGAGAACATAAGGTTGAACTGACGCACATCTGTCCAGTTCTTTGTACCGCTGATTGGATCAACAATACCCTCATCAAGGATGATTTGTTTCAATGCTTCGAGATCAGGACCTTGCATTGCTTCGGTGTAACGAGCGTGCAATTCGTCACGTTTCTTTTGATGTTCTAAGACGCGAGGATTGGTTTCGCGGAACTTAACTTCATCAAAGTCTGCACCGAACTTCTTCGCTGCCTTTGCTACTTCCTTATCTATCTTCTCTTCGTATTTAGCTATCTGATCCTCAATAAGGTTATCTGCACGATAACGCTTCTTAGAGTCTCGGTTATCAATCAAAGGGTCGTTGAAGGCATCAACGTGACCACTTGCTTTCCATACAGTTGGGTGCATAAAGATAGAAGCATCAATACCTACAATATTGCTGTGAAGCAATACCATTGATTGCCACCAGTACTGTTTTATATTGTTCTTAAGCTCAACACCATTCTGACCATAGTCATATACGGCTGCTAAACCATCATAGATATCACTACTGGGGAATACAAAACCATACTCTTTACAGTGACTTACTATCTTCTTAAAAACGTCCTCTTGTGCCATAATTATCTTTTTATTCCTTATAAATTTGTCGCAAAGTTACATCTTTTTAGTCGAATAAGTTCATTAATAGCGTGAAACTTTATAAATCAAGACAAGAGTACAGATTACATTGCACAGACAAAGAGACATATTCTTGAAGACAAAGGAGCGATAATATATTTTATAGACACAATGACAGAGAGACATATTCTTTAATGACATATTTTTAAAGGCAAAGAAACGATAATATGTTTTGTAGACACAATGACAGAGAGACATATTCTTTAATGACATATTTTTAAAGGCAAAGAAAACGATAATATGTTTTGTAGACACAATGACAAAGAGACATATTCTTTTAATGACATATTCTTTAAGGCAAAGAAACGATAATATATTTTGTAGACACAATGACAGAAAGACATATTCTTTTAATGACATATTAAGACAGAAAACAGGGGAACATAAGACGATAGTAACATATTAATAGTAACATATTATATGTGGAAGGGAAACCAAATCCGTCAACGACGGATGATATGTCATTAAAAAAATATGTCTTTCTGTCATTGTGTCTTAGAATCATTGTGTCTTAGAATCATTTATCTATTACTAAACCAATCTATTCCTCTGTCTTTAAAGCCTTACTCTGTCTCTTTCTAGAGAAATTAAGTCGAATCTGTCTTTTTTTCTTTGGTTTCCTTTGCTGTTTTAATATCTTTTATTACTTTTGCAGCCGAAAGAAATAAACCCAATAATGATTCAAGCATTAAATATTCAAGCCACAACGAACAACGCCTTATATAAT
>NZ_JAPWAR010000012.1:0-91360 GCF_041433025.1 Prevotella sp. 20925_1_30
AAGGAGCAAGGAAAAGAAGAAAAAAAAGCCTCACCCCCGCCCCCTCTACAGCCTCACCCCCAACCCCTCTCCGAATGGAGAGGGGAGTGAATAGTACTGTTTGCTAGGGAATTTGGAAGGGAATTACACCTTATAATATATAGGAAACGTAATTGCAACATAGGGAACTTACATGAAAGAACGATTATGGCATGAGGAAAGAAAACGTTAAAAGTATTTATAAACATCCCTTATATAAGTATAATTCCTTATCTTTGCTTATCATTTTGACACTTGATAAAGTTTAGAAATATGAAGAAGACTCTAATATTCTTATTCATGTGCCTTCCTTTGATGGCTATGGCACAAACAACTCTTACGCCAGAGCAGCAATTGGAACAGGCGCAACGCCAATTAGAAGAAGCGAAAGCAGCTTTAGAAAAGGCGAAACAAAATGCGGCTAAAGCAAAGTCTGAAGCAGCAGAGAAAGCAAAAAAAGACGCTGAAGCCATACAACGAAAGATTGCTGAGACAAAAGCAGAAACCGAACGAGTAGCACGTGAGGCTGCGAAGATCAGGCAAGAAGCGAATAAGGAGAGTAATAAGAAAGAAGGCACAACCACTGATTCCACAACAAAGAAAGAGGGTAATTCTAATGCTTGGGTTGTACCTACTACTCCTGATAAAGCAGCAGTAAAGGCAAATAATAAAGTTGCAGACAGTAAGAACACAAATGATATTTATCTTCAACCAGGCATTGTACCTGAAGTAAATGGACAAGTTATATGGACAGAAGATGTTAATGTTCCTGGTGCAACAGCATCTGAATTATATGATAAGGCATACGCTTATCTAACCAAACTCACAGAAGGAAGCAACCAATTAGAAGGTAGTAAGGTAGCATTGGTGAATAAGAATGAGCACAGTATCATCGCAACAATACGAGAGAAACTCATCTTTTCTTCTACATTTCTATCCCTCGACTATACACAATGTAACTATGTGCTACAAGCAACATGTAAGGATGGATTGGCTACATTAAGTATGAGTAGAATCACATATAGTTATGATGTTCAGGGAAATGTAACCAATTATACAGCGGAGAAGTGGATTACTGACCACTATTCAATGAATAAGAAACAGACGCGTCTCCTTCCTGTATCTGGTAAGTTCCGCAAAGCTACTATCGACCGTAAAGATAGTATTTTCCAAGGATTCCGTGAAGCCCTACAATAAAAGGCTAACAACACGACTATTCCTCTTTTAATTAATAACAAGCAAATAACCAACAAATGGAAATACAAAATAGTACAGCACGAAGACCCGACCATCGCTTACACAGGCAAGAACCCAAAGACCGCTTCTTACCGATTCGCCAGAAACTAAACATTATCTTTATGCTTGGTGCAATCGTGGGTGTAGCAGTTTACTTCTTAAGCGAATCAACCACAACAGGTATTATCATTATCCTTGCTGCGATGGTCTTTAAGATTATCGAATGCATCCTTCGTTTTATCCGTTAATGAGAAAATACATATTATTAATTGTTCTTTCCATTGCTTCAACAATCGTTGCAATGGCACAGAACAATGACTACCGCCCCATAGACGATGGCACATTTGCTGCAGATGGATACCGAAAAGACCGCAATTTGGGTCGTTCCGATTCTATCCAAAGCCAGCATAAGGAGATTCCACGTGGCATGAAGGTGTGGACAATAGATGAACGTTTCGGTGATCGCAAACCTGCTATCCCTGATACCTTATCTTATATGTTCATGAACAGAGGACTAAGCACAGGACTTCGAGGCGAATACAATACACTAGGGAACCTCGGTTCTCCACGGCAGAACAGAATCTTTATTGATAGAAAACTACCTTCGGAATTCTTCTTCGTAGATCCGTATGATATGTTCATCGTGCAACCAGGAGACTTTCAATTTACCTCTACCCTCTCCCCTATTACGATTCTATCTTATAATACCGCTGGTAATAGAACCAACGGAGAAGATCGTTTTAAGGCACTCTTTGCTGTTAATGCTGGCAAAGAATGGGGTTTCGGATTCAAGTTTGATTACCTCTATGGTCGTGGATATTATAGCAATCAAAGTACGTCCCACTTCAATTATTCGATGTGGGGAAGCTATTTAGGCGAACGTTATCAAGCTCATCTACTCCTTTCTCTCAATCATCAGAAGGTAACTGAGAATGGTGGTATCACAAACGATGCCTATATCACTCATCCAGAGTCTTTCAATGATTCATACAATGAAGATGAAATTCCTACAGTCCTAAAACAAAACTGGAATAGAAATGATAACCAGCATATCTTCTTCAACCATCGCTATAGTCTGGGATTCTTCCGCAAGATACCTATGACCGAGGAAGAGATTAAGGCAAAGAAGTTTGCCCTCAAATCACAACAGGCTCAAGCAGAGGCAAAAGCGAAGGAAAAGGCGCGCCGAATAGCAAAAGCAAATGGTGATACCTTTGATGAGGAAGCATACGACAAGGAACAACGTTCCTCTGGACGCCCTGATAATGCCGTCATTGCGGGCGATGTTGCGCAGGTTAATCATAAAGCTGATAGTCTTAAAATGGGAAATCGTGAGGTGGTAAACCTAGAAGATTCCGCCCAGATGGCAAGATTGAATAAGGCTGATAAGGCAGCAAAAGACTCTACTTCTCAATGGATGAAGGAAGAATATGTCCCTGTGACGAGTTTTATTCATACAGCTAGATTCGATAATTATCGACGCATCTATCAGGCTTATGAAACCCCAACAGATTACTATGCGCAGAATTACTTTAACTATGGAACAACTGCGAATGATTCTATTTACGACCGAACAAAGCATTGGTCTTTTAAGAATACATTTGCGGTAGCATTGCTCGAAGGATTCAATAAATGGGCAAAGGCAGGATTGAAAGCTTTTGTATCTTATGAGTTAAGACATTATGAATTACCTACAATTACAGCAGCTACTCCGCCTGCCACGGCTTTCATCAATGGTTCACAGAAATGGAATCAACATGATATTTCTGTAGGAGGACAACTCCTCAAGGCTCAAGGCAAGACTCTCCATTACGACATCAGTGCAGAGGCATGGCTGGTAGGAACTCGTGCCGGACAATTCCATCTTGATGGTCACGCAGATGTTGGATTCCCCTTATTCGGCGATACAGTACAATTAGCCGCTACGGCTTTCTTGCATCGTTCGGCTCCTTCTTTCTATATGGAGCAGTTCTATGGCAAGCATTATTGGTGGAATAACAACCTTGATCAGCAGATTCATTCACGCATATTAGGTGAATTGTCACTACAACGGACACGCACAAAAGTACGTGTTGGCTATGATGTTTTAAAGAACTACACCTACTTCGGACTTCAGAATGATCGTGTTAGAAGTGGAGACAACTATCTCGTACAACACAACAATGTGAATGTTAGACAAGCAAGTAGTCCTATTAGTTTGCTTACCTTACAACTGCAACAGGACTTTCAACTAGGCATACTCAACTGGCAGAATGTACTGACATTGCAAAAGTCAAGTAAGGAAGACATTTTACCAGTACCGACTTTCAATGCTTATAGTAATCTGTTCATCCGATTCAAGATTGCACGTGTGCTAAAATGTGACTTGGGTGTTGATATGCGCTACTTCACAAGTTATTATGCTCCAGAATATATCCCGGGAATGGGCACATTCGGAATACAGGAAACGGCTGCAAGTAAGACTAAGATTGGTAATTATCCGCTCTTGGATGCTTATGCAAACTTCCAATTACAGCACACACGTTTCTTCATAATGTTCACGCATCTCAATGAGGGAAGTGGTGGAAATTATCTTTTCACACCGCATTATCCATTGAATCCACGTATTCTAAAATTCGGTATTAGTTGGAACTTCTTTAACTAAACAAGCTTCATCAGGACTTTACCATCATTATAATAAATGATTTCAGAACGTGACAACATAAAAACTAATAGTCTATCTGCATGGATTCTTGCAGCTCGTCCAAAGACATTGACGGGTGCGATTGTCCCTGTAATGATAGGAACAGCATGGGCTTGGAAGGTTGGTGGAGCTGAAAACTTCCGTTTCCTCCCCGCCCTACTCTGTTTCCTTTTTGCCTTTTTAATGCAGATTGACTCTAATTTCATCAATGATTATTTCGATTGCGTAAAGGGAAGTGACGACAAAGAGACGCGTCTTGGTCCTAAACGTGCCTGTACGGAAGGATGGATCACACTGCCAGCTATGCGCAAAGGATTAGTCATTACCTCTCTGCTCGCTAGTCTCGTTGGGCTTCCTCTCGTATTTTATGGCGGATGGCAAATGGTTCTTGTTGGTGCAGCCTGCGTACTTTTCGCCTTCTTATACACCACCTTTTTTTCCTATCTAGGCTTGGGAGATGTACTTGTATTGGTATTTTTCGGTATCATTCCAGTCACCTTTACCACTTATGTCATCCTTCCTTCCACGTTACAAGGCGTTTATCCTGAGGTAATTATGACAAGCATTGCTTGTGGATTGGTTATTGATACACTCCTAATCGTCAATAACTATCGGGATAGAGACAACGACAAGAAAAGCGGAAAGATGACTCTAATTGTGAGAATCGGAGCAAGGAAAGCAGAAAAACTCTATAACTTTTTAGGTTTACTCGCTATCATTTTCACCATACAAGGACGCATTAGCCCCGATAACAATGGGTGGAAAGCCTACGTAATTCCGCTGATTATCTATATCCCTTATATCTTCTTGCACACCAAAACACAGCGGTATATGGTGCAAATCAAGCAAGGGCGGGAACTAAATAAAGTACTGGCTCTCACGGCTCGGAATATCCTAATCTATGGAATACTAACCACAATCGTGGTGCTTATTTCATAATATTGCATCAGCCCCATTAGCCGTTCTCCCTCAATCTCACCCCATTTCTTCATTTTTTAAATACAAACAATTCCCATGCAACAGCCCAATCTCGAAATAATGACATTTGTAGAACAGCAGATTCTACCCCGTTACAACGCTTTCGGAAGGAGTCATGGACTCGGACACGTGCAGCGAGTAATCAAAAACTCACTAGCATTAGCCGCCGCAACAGGCGCCGATGTCAACATGGTGTATGTCATTGCTGCCTATCACGACCTAGGAATGGAGGGACCTCGTGCTATCCATCACATCACAAGCGGTAAGATTCTTCTTGCTGACGTAAGACTGAAAAAGTGGTTTTCACCCGAGCAATTAAAGATAATGAAGGAAGCGGTGGAGGATCATCGTGCCAGTTGTTCACGCACGCCAAGGAGCATTTATGGGAAAATCGTGGCTGAAGCCGACCGAGATTTAGAGCCAGAAATCGTATTCTCACGTGCCATTCTCTACGGAATTGAGAATTATCCTGAGAAGAATGAGGAACAAATGTGGGAACGATTCCGCGATCACATGAAGGAAAAGTATAGTCGGACGGGCTATCTCAAACTATGGATTCCAGTTTCACCGAATGCTAAGAACTTAGAAATCATACGCAAAACCATTGAAAATGAGACTCTATTGCGTGATGTTTTCAATAAGATTTATCCACAGTTATTAGCCAAAAATTAAGTAATTACAAGGTCAGAAATACGATGACAAAAGAAGAATTAATGCGGAAGGCTATAGAGCTTTCCATCGAAAGTGTGCACAATGGTGGTGGTCCCTTTGGCGCTGTCATTGCACGTGAAGGTGAGATTATAGCAGAAGGAAGTAATGGCGTCACGATTTATAACGATCCAACGGCACATGCCGAAGTAACGGCTATCCGAAAAGCTTGCGAGAAATTGGGCACTTTCGACCTCACAGGATGCGAAATTTACACCTCCTGCGAGCCATGCCCTATGTGCCTCGGTGCAATTTATTGGGCACATTTGGATAAAATCTACTATGCAAATGACCGAAAAGATGCTGCCGATATAGGTTTTGATGACGATTTTATCTATCAAGAGATAGAAGTAAAACCACAATATCGCAAGAAGCCTTCAGAGATTTTGATGCGTGAGGAAGGGCTCGAGGCATTCCGAATTTGGAATAAAAAGACGGATAAAATTGAATATTAAAATCTTGTTTCTAAGATTCCGATAGGTCTGTTTCTTCAAAAAGAAATAGCCAAAAAAGAGGAAAAGGAGGTTATGACAAACTGTTCACAACCTCCATTTTGTTGGAATATATTTTACAAACGAAATTTTCAATCTAGCGTTTGAAAGCAAAGAAATATCCTTTAAAATAGAAATCTACCTACGTTTTTGATAAAATCTACCTACGTTTTGAGTAAAACGTACCTCCGTTTTTGGTGAAATGTACCTCCGTTTTTATAAAAAGATAGGTGCGTTTTGGGCTGAAAGTAGGTACGTTTTGGCTGAAAAGAGGGTATTTTTTGCTAAAAAAGAACGATTAGAATAACCTCATCATAGGTTAGATTTCAATAAAATATTGATTATCAGCGTATTAAAGAAATATACAAAAATGGCTCTATAATTAGCGTATTTGAACACAAGCTTAGAACTCCTCGAAAAAAACGCAGAAATAAACACCCAAATTAGCAGTATTATTTTACAAAAAAGGATTCATGCATTGTCTATAACATGAATCCTTTTTTATCTAGTAATGCGCCACTTCAAGCACAAACCTACGATTTTTATTGTTCAGGCATCAGTCCTTCAATGTACTTACAGAGCATATTGATACCCTTAACATTCTCACCACCTTGTGGGATAATCAAATCAGCATAACGCTTTGTTGGCTCAATAAACTGCTCGTGCATGGGTTTAAGCACCTCCAAATAACGGTCAACAACCATAGAAACAGTACGACCGCGATCGATAGTATCACGCTGAATATTGCGAATTAAACGCTCGTCAGAGTCACAATCAACAAAGATTTTGAGGTCCATCATCTCTCTCAACTTCCTATTACTTAGCGCCATAATCCCCTCAACGATAATAACAGGTTTGGGTTCTACATGGATGGTTTCAGGCAAACGATTGCTAAGAATGTAGCTATAGGTGGGTTGTTCAACCGCTTTTCCCTCACGCAATTCATTCACATGCTTAATCAATAGCTTCCAATCGAACGCATCAGGATGGTCAAAATTGATGGCTTTTCGCTCCTCATCGGTAAGCCCCGTCGTGTCATTATAATAAGAATCCAAGGGAACGACAGCAACATAATGAGGAGGGAGGCTCTCAACAATTTTCTTAACAACAGTAGTCTTTCCCGAGCCAGTTCCACCAGCAATGCCAATGATTGTAATCTTATCTTTCATCTTTTTTGATTTTATTTCCTTTTTTATTATCGGACTATCATTCATTGAATAATCCTATGTCCTTCAACATCTGTACATAATATTCTGACTTCTTCTCAACCTTCATCGGATAGGCGCGACTACTACTGGGTTCGCGATAGAGTTTGAGGGTTCGCCCTTCGAATGAAAACTCCTTATAGTCGCCCATCTTCATCTTACGCGCATCTATTTGATAATGATCTGTAAATACCTTTGTAGCTAATTGTCCTGCTGCAAGTACCGCTTTACACTCTGGAAGAACACGAAGCATACCATCAAGGTCGGCTGGTTCTACGATCTCCAAGTCCTTATCAGCCGCAGTTCCAGTCGTTCGTCGGATACGTAACGCGGTATCGAAGATAGCAATTCCTTTCTCTTTCAGGAAGGTTTTCAGTAATTCTAGCTTATAAGTTTTGTTTTCCTCATCTACAAAATACTGCTTATCACCAAAGAATATATAACCAAATATGCGCCACATATCATTCGTGTAATTAGGATAATACCATTCCATACACCACCGCTTTGGGGCTGGAGGGAAGGTTCCTAACAGCAATAGCTTCGCATTACTTGGTAACCATGGCTCAAAAGGATGAGTTTCTATTTCCATTGTCTTATTATTATCAAATTAAGCTAATTAGCCTTATTAGCCCTATTAGCCTTATTAGCCTAATAACCCTCTACTACTGCTGCTGCTTAACAAAATAAGTTACCACTGGCAAGTGATCAGAATAACCATCCAACCAAACACCACCAGCCGTAGTACGCTTTGTATTTCCTTTATATTTACCAGTTTCCTGGAAGAGATAATCCCGACGGAAGATCTGATTCTTCCAGAACTTCAACTGAGAGAAATCCTTTTTACCATCCTTATTTAATAGATTAGGCGTCATGATAATCTGATCAAAGAGATTCCACTTACCTTGATATTGCAAGGTTCCTGTTCCCTCCTTTACTAAGAGATTATACCATGGATTATACATATCATCAGCACCAACCTCATTAATTTCAGCTTTCGCAGATAGACACTCATGGATACTCTTATTCGTTGGATCATCATTCATATCACCCATTACTAATACTTTTACCTGTGGATCATCAAGAAGTAATGAGTCTTTCAACACTTTTACCTGCTTCGCACCTAATTCTCGATAATAAGAACCAGCTCCACGACTAGGAAGGTGACAAACGACAACCGTCAGATGTTCACCAGCTAAAGTTCCACTAACAGTAAGGAATCCACGAGTTGCACGTGTACTGTCCTGCGGAAGATCATAAACGTATGGAACTAACTTTGTGTTGCGAACAGTAAAAAGATTAGGGTTATAGATTAAAGCGCAATCAATGCCACGATGATCAGGACCTTCTATATGCACAAACTTATAACCACGAGCAGCCAAAGCAGGTTGAGCTACTAGATCACGCATTACATGATCATTCTCAATCTCAGCCAATCCAATCATCGCACAACCAACATTCGGTAGAACATCCGTTCCCATCTCCGCCAATACTGTTGACATGTTATGCAACTTATGGCTATATTTCATCTCATTCCAATGATAACTACCATTCGGTGTGAAATCATAATCGTTCTTTCCCTCATCATGGGTGCAATCAAACAGATTCTCTTGATTGTAAAAACCAACGGCATAAACAGAAAACTTCTTCTGTGCAGAAGTAGAAATACCAAAGAAAATGGTACCAATAAGAGCAAATAGTAACTTTCTCATTATTATTAAATGTTGTTGTTTGTTATCAGCAGCACACATCCCTGTTCCATAACTAATCAATAAGAGACTGGGATTTTACTTTTGCAAATGTCGTTAATTTATCCGACATATAGGCATGATTCCCGAAAAATTAATCAAAAAGCCTTTCCTTTTTAAAATTTATTTCGTTACTTTGCACACAAAATATAACATATTTTAATGTAATCAACTATGCAGAAAAAGCTGACACTTGCTGTTTTAGCCTTTTGCAGTTCATCCGTTATGGTGGCACAAAATACCAAAACAGAGATGAACCAGCAGGAACAAACAGCCAACACTATGGACGAATCGGCGTTTACATTCACTGAAGCGCAATTAGGTGAAGACAATGACATGAACGACAATGTCACAATTCTTAACTCAAATAGTAACGTCTATGCTTCTCAAGTAGGTTTCTTATACTCTCCAATGCGCTTCCGTTATCGTGCATTGAGCCAGAAGTATAACGACATCTACATCAATGGAGCACCGATGAATGACATGGAAAGTGGACAGTTCCGCTACTCTATGGTTGGTGGTCTTAATCAACAAACACGTAATGTTGACTTTGCCCTACCTTTTGAGAGTAATAACTTCTCAATGACAGGACTAGCAGGAAGTAACAACTATGATTTCCGTGCAGGATCTATGGCTGCTGGACATCGTATTACTCTTTCTGCAGCTAACCGCAATTACACCCTCCGTGGTATGTACAACTATGCTTCTGGATTCAATGCTAAAGGATGGGCTATCGCAGCAAGTGTTGCTTATCGTTGGGCAAATCGTGGTTATGTTGAAGGCACATTCTATAACTCATTATCTTATTTCTTCGGTGTTCAGAAGAAATGGAATAATGGTCATTCATTAGCATTATCTACATGGGGTAATCCAACCGAGCGTGCTTCTCAAGGCGCAAGTACTGATGAAGCATATTGGCTTGCTAATGATTATCAATATAATCCTTATTGGGGTTATCAAGAAGGGCGCAAGCGTAACAGCCGTGTTGTAAATGATTTCGCACCTTCTGCTATCCTTACTTGGGATTGGGACATTAATAAGAAGATGAAACTCACAACGAGTCTCTTCGCTAAGTACTCAATGTATAAGAGTACAAAGCTAAATTACAACAATAGTGACAACCCACAGCCAGATTATTGGAAGAACCTTCCAAGTAGTTACTTTGATGTATGGAATGAGAGCGATGTACGCTATCGTACATCACAGGCATACGCTGATTGGAAGACTGCTGTTGCATGGTGGGGCAATAAGGAGAATCGTCAGATTCAATGGGATCGTCTTTACTATGCAAACCGTCAAGCTGCTATTAACGGACAAGATGCGCTCTATTATCTACAAGCAAAGCACATTGATAATCTGACAACATCCCTTTCTTCAACACTCACAAACCATATTGCTAAGAATAAGGTTTTAAATGTTGGATTCTCACTTGGTCAGAACTTTGCTCGTCATTATCAGACAATGGAAGACCTATTAGGTGCTAAGAGTTTCCATAACGTGAATACTTACGCTATCGGAACATACGCTGCTAATGATCCTCGTATCCAATACGACCTCAACACAATGGGAACAAGAGGCTTGGGCAGTCTTGTTTATGAAGGCGATAAGTTTGGTTATGACTATAACATCAACGTACGTCGTGGTCAACTATGGGCTAGTTACAATGAAACTCTCGGCAAACTGAATTATATGGTAGCTGGGCGATTAGCTTATGACAACATGTATCGTACTGGTCATATGCGCAATGGTATGTTTGCAGATAACTCATATGGTAAGAGCAAACATGCAGACTTCGTTTCTGGTGGATTAAAGTCTAGTGCTACACTTACTCTTGGTGGTGGGAATGCACTTTCTCTCGGCTTAGGCTATGAACATAGAGCACCAAATGCAAGCAATGCTTTTGCCTCTCCAGAGATGAACAACGACTTTATTCTCAACCTACGTAACGAGCGAATCTTCTCAAGCGAATTAAGTTATCAGTATTCTGGCAGTTGGTTACATGCAAACCTTAGCGGTTATTATAACCACATGACACATGTAACAGAATGGCAAAACTTCTACTTTGACGATGCTAACTCATTTACTTATGTTAGCATGACTAACATAAAGAAAAATTATTATGGTGTTGAGTTAGGACTCGACTTTAAGATTAATAGCTTCTTAAACTTTAAGGCACTTGGAACATGGAGCGAGGCTAAAAACATCAATAATGCTGATGCTATTTACATGAACTCTACAAAGAGTACATATAATAAGGATGTTGTTTACAACAAGGGTATGCACGAGGCAAACACTCCTCTGAGTGTATATAGTGGTATCCTTAGCTTCCACAAGGCAGGTTGGTTCATCGACTTGAGTGGCAACTACTATGATAGAATCTATCTCTCATACGCTCCTAGTCTCAGTTATGGTAGCACACTTCGCACAATGGGTACAGCTCTTGGTGGTATGGATGCTGATGGTAACTATACTCCATACGCACAAAGTGAGGGTAAAGGCGGATTTATGCTCGATGCATCTATTGGTAAGAGCATCTATTTGCCACATGGTAGCCTATCTATCAATTTGATGATTACAAACCTCCTCAACAACCAAAAGATTGTTAGTGGTGGTTATGAGCAGAGCCGCAGTAACTATACAATCAATAGAGCTACTGGCGCAGCAACAACACGTGCTTACGACTTCTATCGCAATCCAAAGAAATACTATGTAAATGGTATCAATGGTATGTTGAACGTTGCATATAAATTCTAAAACTAAAGAATAGGAACAATTATGATGAGATTTAAATATTTAATGATGGCTGCTGCCTGCGCTCTCTTTGCTTCTTGTATGAACGATGGTTATACTGAGCCTGACGAGAATGCACCAGCCCCTTATGGCAATAATGAACTGACAGAAACAAATGTCATCACTATTGCACAACTGAAGAATAACTTTGCAACTTACATTGCTACCGACTTCCGAGATGGTCGTAGCTATGCTAAAGTTGATGATGATATTAAGATTAAGGCAATCGTAACCAGTTCTGATGTACAAGGTAACGTTTATCAAGAACTAGCTTTACAGGATGCGACGGGTGCTATCATTGTTAGTGTAGCACAAGGCGGACTCTATGGAGCATTACCTGTTGGTACAGAAGTCTTGGTTAGCTTGAAGGATCTCTATGTCGGTAACTATGGTAAACAAGCACAGATTGGTGTACCATCGAAGAATGCGACAGGTGCAGATGTCATTGGACGAATCGGTCGTGCGACATGGGATCAGCACTACAAGATTCTTTCAACAGGACATAAAGTTGAGCCTACCCTCTTTGCAACAGGTTCAACTCCTACAACTTGGAATCTCGATACAGACGGAGGTAAGCTCGGTGTAATCCGTAACGTTAGTTTCAAGAGTAGCAACAACGCAAAGGTGAAAGATACCTTCGCTGATGCGAATGGCGGTGCGGGTAGCGTTAGTTGGACATTGAATGAGCAGGACGGAAGAAAGGTAATTGTATATAACAGTAACTTTGCTGACTTTGCGAATGCTAAGGTTCCAACTGGTAAAGTAGACATCACTGGTATCATCAAGCGTTTCAACAACCAGTGGGAAATTATCATTCGCTCTTTGGACGATATCAAGCCCGCTGAACGCATAGATCCATTTGCAGGACTTCCTGGTACAGGTGATGGCACTCTTGCTAATCCTATTGATGTAACCCGTGCCTTAGCTTACATTGCTTCTGGTCATGCTGATGCTACAGAGTGCTATATAAAAGGTAAGATATCCTTAGTCAACAGCGTTGATACTGGTAATTATGGTAATGCTGAATATTACATATCAAATGACGGTACAACCAACAATCACCTCATGGTATTCCGTGGCTATTGGTTGAATGGTGCTAAGTTCACTACCGCAACAGCTCCACAACTCGCTGTTGGAAAGACAGTCGTTATCCTCGGTAAGTTGAAAGACTATAATGGTACGCCAGAGGTTGACCAGCGTAGTAAGATTATCTCAATTAATTAACAAGTAAAGTAACAATACACAAGATGAAAAAGATTATTTATTCAATGATGGCATTGGCTATCTCTGCCACAGTTTTCACCAGTTGCGAGGATGTACCATCGCCATATAACATGACATTCGAAGAGCCTAATGTCACTCCTACCCCACAACCAACCACTGATCTCAATACAGAGGCTACCGCTTGGACGGTTGCAGAAGCAGTACAGAAGATACAGGCAGGGCAGACTACAAACGGAGAGGCTTATGTAAAGGGTATTATCTCTGCTGTAACTTTCTACGATCAGAACCATAAGAGTTTATCATATTATATCTCTGATAATGGAACCGATAAGACTCTTCAAGTATTCTCTGGTAAGGGTGTAAATGGTGCTGACTTCGCAGCTAAGACCGATTTGCAGGTTGGTCAAACAGTTGTTGTTAAGGGTAATCTCAAAGCTTTTACTAACAAGCAGGGACAGACTATCATGGAGATAGATAAGGGTAGCAAGATTATAACTATTGGTGGCTCTGCAACCCCACAACCATCAGGTGTAGCACTCGCTGCAACATTTGCAACAGGCGAAGACAATTTCACGATCAATAATATCACCCTCCCTTCAGAACTCACATTCGTTTGGAAACATGACGCAAAGAACAAGTATATGAAGGCTTCTGCACACAAAGGTAGTGATAACTATGCTTCTGAGAGCCGTCTCGTATCTCCAGCCTTTAGCCTAGCAGGTAGGACTACTGCTACACTTTCTTTCAAGCACGCAGCTAAATTCTTTGCCAATGCAGCCAACGAGTTTAAGGTACAAGTATCAACAGATGGCACAACATGGCATGACGTAGCTGTTTCAGCTTATCCAACAGGTAACGATTGGAAGTTCATCGATGCTACTTGTGACCTCTCAGCTTATGCAGGTCAACCAACTGTTTATATTGGTTTCCACTATACCAGCACAGCAACAACTGCTGGTACATGGGAGATTAGCAACGTAGAGGTAAAGTAAAAAACAATATGAAATATTTGGCAGGGTGCAGAATTATTCGTAATTTTGCACCCTGTTGAGTGTAGTCTCCTAGTTTATTCATAGGAGAAGAACAAAGACGAGTTACATTATTAACAATTAGATAATAACAAAATGAAACAAGGTATTCATCCAGAAAACTATCGCCCCGTCGTATTCAAAGATATGTCCAACGGCGATATGTTCCTTTCAAAATCTACATGCAAGACTACAGAGACAGTAGAGTTTGAAGGCGAAACTTACCCAGTGGTAAAAGTCGAAATCTCAAGTACCTCTCACCCATTCTATACAGGTAAGAGCAAACTTGTCGATACAGCAGGTCGCGTAGACCGCTTCATGAGCCGTTACGGTAAGTTGAAGAAGTAATCGATAAATATCTTTCGATTTAAAGACATATAAAGTGCGAACAAACGTAGTTGCATATACGTTTGCTCGCACTTTTGTATTCAAGAAAAACTAGCATCCTCTAACAAAACAAGCACACAACCCGACACAATGAACAAGAAACTAGTCAGCAAGGGCATTTTCACCCTTACCTTACTCACCTTAACTATATGTTCTTCATGTAGCAAAGACGATAGCGGCTCATCCTCCACAGGACAGAAAGAGACCATCGTTAATAACACAAACTCAAATATAAAGGATATCCGACTAGCAACACATCGCCTTGAATTTCCAAGGCTAAAGGGCGGAAGCAGTATTGTTCTCACACACGAACTGAATACGGGTGAAGTGAATTACAGCGTGGAATGGGATATCGTAAAGAAGTCAAACCGATGGACTTGCTACGAGATTTATGCGAAAAACGCTGAGAAGAACGTACCAAGGAAGCCATACACCGACCCAAATCAATACCCCTTTGACCCGCTCTTCCCCGCAAATGCCTATTATACTTACGACCCTATCTACGGCTCTGGCTACGACCATGGGCACATCTGTCCCTCGGAAGACAGGAAATACTCAAGGGAATCGAATGACCAGACTTTCTATCTTAGTAATATGCAACCTCAGGTCCATGGCTTCAACGCTGGAGTTTGGGAAACGATGGAAAGTAAGATGAGAACCTATATCACTGCTGCCAACGGATCCAAAGACACACTCTTCATCTGTCGCGGTGGTACGATTGATAAGGCAGGACAATTCATGACGATGAGAAGTAACGTCATCGTCCCCAAATACTTCTTCTCAGCTGCCCTGATGAAGTATAAGGTGTACGGAAAAGATAAGTGGGAGTACAAGGCTATCGGCTTCTGGTTTGAGCACAAGAGTAACAATGACCGCTCGCTTGTACCCTATGTTGTCAACATCAGTGAGCTTGAACAACTCACGGGTATAGACTTCTTTTGCAATCTACCTGATGACATTGAGCGAAAGGTAGAAAGCGTGTCAAAAGAGAAAATCATTGACCTCTGGAACATACAATAGGTACTTCCTGCTACGAAAGAACCTACTTTGCAGACTGTTACACAATAGGGCTGTCTAATCATTCTCACCCATTTGCGAATCATCTACTACCCATTTCAACATGATTTAGCACCTGTTCCAGCATTATTTATTACCCGTTCCACATTTCCTTCTAACGTGTTGCGCATCAGTTACACACGTGTATAAATTTAGTTTCACCGTGGTGACGAAATAGTTTCACCATGGTGACGAATAAGTTTCACCGTGGTGACGAAATAGTTTCACCATGGTGAAAATAACAAAAGATACGGAAGGAAAAAACACAAGACACATGAGTAAAGAATAGGAGACAAGAGAGAAAGAATGTGGGAACCTATTAGACAAAGAGCGCAAACAGGGTTCAAAAGGATTTGAATTAGTATAGATGGAAATGTAAATATATTAGGTATAAATGATGCGGAGATAGGAAGGTGTTTTCACGACGCAATATCCCTTAAGAGCACGAACATTATTGTCTTGATTCTTAAAGGACATAAAAACGGAGGCTATGATTAGTATTTTTCAGAATTTATAAGTACCTTTGCCATGTAGCAGAAGGTGTAAGAGAAAGCTAACCAAAGTTATGCTATTACGCACACTACCAATATATTATAAGAGAAGCATACTGAATGAAAGAATTTATCATATCTGAAGTAAAAACAGAGACTGCTATATTAGTGGGACTCATCACAAAGGAGCAAGACGAAGCCAAGACGAAGGAGTATCTTGACGAACTAGAGTTCCTTGCTGATACCGCAGGCGCTGTTACCGTTAAACGATTCACACAGAGAGTGAATGGTCCGAGTGCTGTTACCTACGTTGGTAAAGGTAAGCTCGAAGAAATCAAAGAATATATCAAGCAGAAAGAGGACGATGATGAGCCTATTGGTATGGTTATCTTTGACGATGAGCTATCAGCCAAGCAGATGCGCAATATCGAGCAGGAACTCGGCGTAAAGATACTAGATCGCACCTCACTCATTCTCGATATCTTCGCTATGCGTGCGCAAACAGCCAATGCGAAGACACAGGTAGAATTGGCACAATATCGCTATATGTTACCTCGCCTACAACGCCTATGGACACACTTGGAGCGTCAAGGTGGCGGCTCTGGTTCTGGCGGTGGTAAGGGGTCAGTAGGTTTGCGTGGTCCTGGTGAGACTCAGTTGGAGATGGACCGCCGTATCATCCTTCAGCGAATGTCCCTCTTAAAGCAGCGATTAGCCGAAATAGATAAACAGAAGACAACCCAACGTAAGAACCGTGGGCGTCTGATTCGTGTAGCACTAGTCGGTTATACGAATGTGGGCAAGTCAACAACTATGAATCTGCTTGCCAAGAGTGAGGTGTTTGCTGAGAATAAGCTCTTTGCAACCTTAGACACAACCGTGCGTAAAGTTGTTGTAGAGAATCTTCCCTTCCTGCTTGCCGATACCGTAGGATTCATCCGCAAACTCCCCACAGACTTGGTTGATTCGTTTAAATCGACGCTTGATGAGGTGAGAGAAGCCGACTTACTTTTACATGTTGTGGATATTTCTCACCCTGATTTCGAAGAGCAGATACAGGTTGTAAACCAAACGCTCACCGAATTAGGATGTGCTGATAAGCCCTCTATGATTATCTTCAATAAGATTGATAACTATCATTGGATAGAAAAGGAAGAGGACGACCTCACGCCAGCAACCAAAGAGAATATCACCTTGGATGAGCTCAAGAAAACCTGGATGGCTAAGGAACAGGAGCAATGTCTGTTCATCTCAGCTAAGAATAAGGAGAATATAGACGAGTTCCGGGACGTGCTTTACAAGAAGGTGCGTGAGTTGCATGTGCAGAAGTATCCCTACAATGACTTCCTTTATAACATCGAAGAAGAATAATGATTATTGGGCTAATTGACCTAATTAGGCTAATCGGACTAATAAGATAAATTGGGATAATAAGGCTAATTGGGCTAGTAAGGCTAATAAGGCTGATAACAACAACTAAAACAAAAGAATATGCAATATCGTTCCCTAACACCTGAAGAGATAGACCTTCTAGAGAAGAATAGCTGCTGGGCAGAGGATTGGACTCGTGTGAAGGTCGCAGAGGAAGACTTTCAAGCAAAGTTCTTTCATCGTGTGATGTTTTATGGTGATATCCGATTGGGAAAATGCCAGAAGGATATAGAAATAGCAAAGGATTTCGTTAAGCACTCGGGCATTAACGATGCCACCCTACGCAATGTCACGGTAGGTGATAACTGTTTAATAGAAAAGATAGGGAATTATATCAATAATTACACCATTGGTGACGACTGCATTATCTCAAATGTCTCTGTTATGGAGACAACAGAGGGAGCAACTTACGGAGAAGGCAATCTAATTGCTGTGCTCAATGAGGTTGGTGATGGAAACGTTATCCTATTCCATGACTTAAACAGCCAGTTTGCTGCATTCATGGTTAAGCACTTCAATGATAAAGACCTCAAGAATGCAATACGTAGGCTCGTTTCGGAAGAGATAGCACGCACCAATCCTGACCGCGGAACCATCGGTAATAACGTGAAGATCATCAATACACGTGAGATAACAAACACGGTTATCCAAGATGATTGCGAGATATCAGGTGCTAGCCGATTGAGTGATTGCACAATACTTAGTTCAGAGAATGCTAGTGTGTTCATTGGTACTGGTGTCATCTGTGAGAACTCGATTATATCAGATGGTTCTAGTATTGTGAATAGCGTAAAGATGCAAGATTGTTTTGTTGGTGAGGCTTGCCAGATAGCTAATGGTTTCACCGCCTCACAAAGTGTATTCTTTGCTAATTCATTCATGGCAAACGGCGAGGCTTGTGCTGCCTTCTGCGGTCCTTTCTGTGCGTCACATCACAAGAGCTCACTACTCATCGGCGGTATGTTCTCCTTCTATAATGCAGGATCAGGAACCAACTTCTCTAACCATGCGTATAAGATGGGACCAATGCACTGGGGAATATTGGAACGTGGTACGAAAAATGCCAGTGGTAGCTACCTGTTAATGCCAGCTACGATAGGAACATTCTCGGTATGCTTTGGTAAGTTAATGCACCACCCTAACACAACAGCTCTCCCCTTCTCGTATCTTATTGCAGAGGCCGACAAGATGTTCCTTGTGCCTGGTCGTAACATAACAACGGTAGGACTTTATCGTGACATACGCAAGTGGCCTAAACGTGATATGCGTCCGCAACAGTCACAGAAGAGTATTGTCAACTTCGATTGGCTGTCACCTTTCTCTGTTGGTGAGATATTAAGAGGAAAGAAGATATTGGAAAGTCTGCGTCAAGCGAGTGGTGATAACGTATCAGCATACAACTATCACGAATACACCATCAATGCTTCCAGCCTGCGTAAGGGTATCAAATACTACGATATAGCCTTGCGCATCTACATGGGTGCAGTGCTCAAGCGTGCACATAAGTGGGGCTTCTTTGGTAAACCAGAGACTGAAGTCGGTACAGGTAAATGGAATGACTTATCAGGCTTATTACTTCCTGAATCAGAAGAGATGCGTCTTATCAGTGATATTAAGGATGGTACGCTTGAGACCATACAAGATGTTATTGAACGCTTTATGGAAATCAACGAGAACTATCGAGTATATCAATGGGCATGGACTTATCGCATGATTCTTGAATATTATGGAATCAAGGAGATTACTGCAGAAGACGATGAACGCATTAAGAAAGACTACGTGGAGGCACGTCGTGCATGGATTGCCGAGATTAGGAAAGATGCTCAGAAGGAGTTTGATATGGGCGATGTGGAGCCAGAAGTATTTGAGTCCTTCGTCAATAGCCTTGATCATGAGATTGACTTTGAGAATTGATAACCAACCTTATATTCAACAACTAAACTATTATGGTATGAGAAAGTATTTCCTTAATCAAATCTACATGAAGGGGATTTGTGTGGGAGCAATGCTTCTACTAACAACCCTTGCGGGACATGCACAGCGTTATAACTACGAGAGTGTGCCAAATGACCCCATGCAAACGCGTATCTATACGCTGAAGAACGGACTGAAGATTTACTTATCAGTAAACAAGGAGAAACCTCGTGTGCAAACTTACATTGCCGTTCGAACAGGGTCACGTAATGACCCAAAGGAGACAACTGGTTTGGCTCATTACTTGGAACACCTTATGTTCAAAGGAACTACCCACTTCGGCACATCTAACGCCGAAGCAGAACGTCCTTACCTAGACTCTATTGAAGCGCGATTCGAACAATATCGTCACATCACTGATCCAGTAGCACGCAAGAAGTGGTATCATCAAATTGATTCCATCTCCCAACTAGCTGCTCGTTATAATATTCCTAACGAGTACGATAAGATGATGACTGCTATTGGAAGTTCTGGGACAAATGCATACACATCGAATGATGTCACTTGTTATGTTGAAAATATCCCTTCAAATGAGATTGACACATGGGCAAAGATAGAAGGTGACAGATTCCAGAACATGGTAATCCGTGGATTCCACACAGAGCTTGAAGCTGTGTACGAGGAGTATAACATTGGACTGGCAAGTGACTGGCGCAAGATGTATGCAGCTTTATTTGCAAAGTTATTCCCTACACATCCTTATGGTACACAAACAACGATTGGACTTGGAGAGCACTTAAAGAACCCTTCTATTGTCAATATTAAGAATTACTTCCACAAGTATTATGTTCCTAACAATATTGCTATCTGTTTATCTGGCGACTTGAATCCGGACGAGACAGTAGCAACTATTGATAAGTATTTCGGTAATTGGAAACCAAGTGCACATATAGATGTACCACAATATGCTGCTCAACCAGCAATCACAGCGCCTATCGACACAACTGTTATAGGTAAGGAAGCTCCTATGTTCTTCATGGGTTGGCGTGCAGATGCTAGTAACTCTCAACAGATTGATACCCTAGAAGTAATTGGAGAGTTACTATCGAATGGCAAAGCTGGTTTATTCGACTTAGACCTTAATCAAAAGATGAAGGTACAAGAGGTCGGTGCGGGCGTTGCTGATATGAACGATTACTCTGTATTCTATCTCTATGGTCAATCTAAGAAAGGACAAACATTACCAGAAGTTCGTAGTTTGGCATTAGATGAGATTGAGAAGTTAAAGAAAGGACAATTCTCTGACGATTTACTTCCTTCTATCATCAACAACTATAAAAGACATTATTACACACAGCTCGATAACAACCAGTTCCGAGCAAAGCAATTTGTTGATGCATTCATCAATCATAAGAACTGGAAACAGGAAGTAGAAAAGATTAGTCGTATATCTAAACTAACAAAGACTGACATCGTTAGGTTCGCTAACCACTTCTTTGGTAATGACTTCGCCTGTGTTTACAAAGAGCAAGGTAATGACACTACTATTAAGAAGGTGGAAAAGCCAGCCATCACTCCTATCCCTACAAACAACGATAAACATAGTGCGTTCTTGGAGGAGATTGTAAACACAAAGGCTACTCCTATTCAACCTCAGTTTGTTGATTATAAGCGTGACCTGACAAAGGCGACAACAAAGAAGGGCTTACCTATCCTTTATAAGCAGGACACATCTAACGATCTCTTCACGCTCTGCTTTGTTCTTCCTTTCGGTGACGAACACGATCCTAAGCTCGCTTATGCAGCTGAATATCTTGAGTATCTTGGAACTAATAAGCTCACAAACGAACAGATCAAACAACAGTTCTATAAGTTAGCATGCGACTATAGTATCTCTGAGAAGAATGAGCGCACCTATATCACGCTTAATGGCTTAAATTCAAATATGCCACAAGCTCTTGCCTTATTAAATGATTTACTTAATAATGCAAAGGTGGATAAGCAGGCTTATAACCTCTATGTTGAACAGGTTCTGAAATCACGCAGCGATAATAAAGCTAATCAGCAACAGAACTTTGCTGCGCTGAGAAACTATGCAACGTATGGAGAATACAACCCAACCCGTAATATTCTTAGTGAACAAGCTCTTAGAGCAATGAATCCACAAGAACTACTAAATATGCTGAAAGGGTTGAAGAACTATAAGCAGACAGTTCTCTATTATGGACCATCAAGTATAAAGGCGATTGATGAACTTATTAGTAAAACCATTCAATCACCTAAGAAGTTTGCAGAAGTTCCTGCTGCTAAACGTTACGTAGAACAGACAACACCAAAGAATGAGGTGATTATTGCTCCTTATGAGGCAAAGAATATCTATATGGTACAGCTTCATAACGAGAATCAAGATTGGACACCTGAACGTGCCCCAATCATTGCTCTCTTCAATGAATACTTCGGTGGTAGCATGAATGCTATCGTCTTCCAAGAGTTGCGCGAAGCACGTGGACTTGCTTACTCTGCCTATGCACAATATGATACACCTTATCGTTTAGGTGATAAGGAGAGTTTCTACACCTATATTATTACACAAAACGATAAGATGATGGATTGTGTACACGAGTTTAACAAGCTCCTTGATGATATGCCAGTGCGTCAAGCAGGTTTCGATCTAGCAAAACAAAGTTTGATGAAGAGCTTGGCGTCTGCACGTACCACAAAGTACTCTATCCTCACTTCTTACCTTGCAGCACAACGATTAGGACTTGACACCTCGTTAGGCGAAGTTATTTACAAAGCTCTTCCAGCACTACAACTGAAAGATGTAATCGACTTTGAGAAGAAGTATGTAGCTAATAAGCCGTTTAAGTACATCATTCTTGGTGATGAGAAAGAGCTTGATATGAAGGGGCTTGAGAAGATTGCACCTATCAAGAAGGTTACTACAGAAGAAATCTTCGGATATTAGAACAAGGTAAAAGCGAATAAACAAGAAACATACAAAAACATAATAACAAACAAATAGAAAATGCCGCTGTGCCTTATACAACACAGGCACAGCGGGAAAACAAAACATTATGGCTGAATTCAAATATGCACCAATGTTTCAATTGGGCAAGGATGACACCGAGTACAGACTGATTTCTAAAGAGGGAATTAGTGTAGATGAGTTTGAAGGTAAAGAGATCCTTAAAGTAAGTAAAGAAGCGTTGACGCTCCTAGCACAAGAAGCTTTCCACGATTGTGAGTTTACGCTCCGTCGTGCGCACAATGAGCAAGTTGCGAAGATTCTAACTGACCCAGAGGCTTCTGAGAACGATAAGTATGTTGCTCTCCAATTCCTCCGCAATGCAGAGACGGCAGTTAAGGGAGTATTACCTTTCTGTCAGGATACGGGTACGGCTATCATTCATGGTGAGAAGGGACAGCAAGTTTGGACTGGTTTCGAGGATGAGGAAGCGCTCTCACGTGGTGTATTCAATACTTTCACAGAGGAGAACCTTCGTTACTCACAGAACGCTCCTCTTAACATGTATGATGAAGTAAACACAAAGTGCAACCTCCCTGCACAAATTGATATCGAGGCTGTTGAAGGTGCAGAATATCGATTTGTAATGGTTGCCAAAGGTGGTGGTTCTGCTAATAAGACCTACTTCTACCCAATGACAAAGGCTACCATCCAAAACGAGGGAACGTTGATTCCATTCCTCGTAGAGAAGATGAAGAGTCTAGGTACTGCTGCTTGCCCTCCTTACCACATCTGCTTTGTTATTGGTGGTACATCTGCTGAGAAGAATCTATTGACAGTTAAACTCGGTAGTATTAAGTACTATGATAATCTACCAACTACAGGTGATGAGACAGGTCGTGCTTTCCGTGACATCGACCTAGAAGCTAAACTACTAGACGAGGCACACAAGATCGGACTTGGTGCGCAGTTCGGTGGTAAGTACCTAGCACATGATATCCGTGTCATCCGCTTGCCACGCCATGGTGCAAGTTGCCCTATAGGTATGGGCGTAAGCTGTTCTGCTGACCGCAACATCAAGGCTAAGATTAACAAAGATGGTATCTGGTTAGAGAAGATGGATACAAATCCAAGTGAGTTAATACCAGAGGAGTACCGCAAGCCAGGAGAGGGCGCAAAGGGCATTGAGATTGATCTTGATAAGGGTATAGATGCTGTACGTGCAGAATTAACAAAGTATCCTGTATCTACACGCGTCAATCTAAAGGGAACTATCATCGTAGCACGCGACATAGCACATGCTAAGTTGAAGGCTCGTTTGGATGCAGGTGAAGACTTACCTCAGTACTTCAAGGATCACCCAATCTTCTATGCTGGTCCTGCTAAGACACCTGCAGGTTATCCTTGTGGTTCAATGGGACCAACAACAGCTAACCGAATGGATCCATACGTAGATGAGTTCCAGAGTCATGGTGGCTCACTCGTTATGTTGGCGAAAGGTAATCGTACGCAAGTTGTTACTGATGCATGTAAGAAGCATGGCGGGTTTTATCTCGGTACGATTGGTGGTGTAGCTGCAGTCCTTTCTCAAAGTAGTATTAAGAGCATTGAATGCGTAGAATACCCAGAACTTGGTATGGAAGCTATCTGGAAGATTACAGTTGAAGACTTCCCTGCTTTCATCCTTGTTGACGATAAGGGGCATGATTTCTTTAAGGAATTAAAGCCATGGACTGGTTGCAGTTGCGATAAATAAGATGTAAGAGAATATACAACTGAAGAGTAATAGCTTTTACAATTTTTCAACGAGATTATTACTCTTTATAAAACTAAGAACAGCATAAAAGTAGGTTAATACTTACCTAATGCTGTTCTTTTTTATATACTAAATAGGAGCTAAACTTACAATAATATTGAGACTTCATAACCCATTAGATTACAGGCACAAAAGCATTTAATAACTTCATCACGAATCCATTAAACTAAAGCACAATTATACTTTAACTTAAACTTCATTCGTACTTTAACTTAAACAACGATTGTACTTTAACTTAAACCCCTCTCGTACTTTAACTTAAACATCAATAGAGACTCATACACACCTTATATAATAGAAAGGGTTATAAAAGCACCATCGAGAAACAACAAATAATACAAAACAATAGCGTTGAAAACGATAAATATCTTCCCAAAAGGAAGAAGAAAGGTTCTATTTAGTCTCTTTTGTGTTTATATTTGTTAAAAGATGTGTGTACACTATACTATATTACAATAGGATATATTATATTTGCATCTGCAAAACCTAAAGGTACAGAAACAACAACCTAGTATTAGACAACGAAGTCCTAAATATACCCCTAAAGGACCCCTAAGTCAGATAATTTATTAACAAACTCAACTATAATCAATGAGAAAAGGAAAGATTCTACCAGTAAGTGTTTTCCTATCTTGCTGCTGCCTTAACGCATTTGCCAGTGGTCATGTCAGTTCATCTGACAATCTCGGCAAAAATATGGTGACAGCTGTTACCAAAGCTACAAGCACAGGTATCTTAGGAACACAACAATCTAATGGTGATGTAAAGGTCAATGGTACTGTCGTTGACAATGCCGGTGAGCCAATTATTGGTGCAACGGTAAGAGTAAAGAACTCTCAAAATGGTACAGCAACTGACCTTGATGGTAAATTTGAGTTAAGCGTCCCTAAGGGTTCAACTCTTATCATCAGTTACGTCGGAATGCTTACGCAAGAGGTTCAAGTAACAGGTTCGTCTGACCTGAAGATTACCATGAAAGACGAAGCACACAAGATTGACGAAGTTGTCGTAACCGCTTTAGGTATCAAACGCTCAGAGAAGGCTTTGAGTTATAACGTACAGAAGATTGGTGGCGAACAACTTAGTGCTGTTAAGAACGTAAACTTTGTAAACAGTCTGAATGGTGCTGTCGCTGGTGTGAACATCAACGCTTCAACGTCAGGTGTTGGTGGTGCTACTCGTGTTGTCATGCGCGGTACAAAGTCTATCACCGGTGGTAACAACGTTCTTTATGTAATCGATGGTGTGCCAATGCTCAATAAGAGTGGTGGTGATGTTGGCGGTGGTCGTTACTCAAGCCAACCAAGTGGTGAAGGTATTGCAGATATTAACCCAGACGATATTGAGAGCATCAACGTTCTTACAGGTCCATCTTCTGCTGCCCTTTATGGTTCAGCTGCCGCTAATGGTGTTATCATGATTAACACCAAACGTGGTGCAGAAGGAAAGGTGAAAGTTGCTGTTTCAAGCAGTATGGAGTTCTCTAATCCTTTTGTTATGCCAGAGTTCCAAAACACTTATGGCAACAAAGCAGGTTCTTTTGAAAGCTGGGGTGATCGTTTAGCAACTCCATCTTCTTACAATCCTAAGAACTTCTTTAACACTGGTCATAGTTACCTCAACTCTGTAACATTGACTACAGGTACAAAGACAAATAAGACGTATATCTCTGTTGCAACAACCAATGCAACAGGTATATTACCTAACAACAAATACAATCGTTACAACTTTACAGCTCGTAACACAAGCGACTTCCTCAATGACAAGTTACATCTTGACGTGAGTGCTAGTTACATCATCCAGAACACACAGAATATGTATCGTCCTGGTGAGTTCTACAACCCATTGACAGCCGTTTACCTTTTCCCACGTGGAGAGGACTGGTCAGCAGTACAGTTGTACAAACGTTACGACGCTTCACGCAAGTTTGCTACACAATATTGGCCTTATGGTGACCAGGGTATGCAGTTGCAAAACCCTTACTTCATTGTTAACGACATGATGACTCCTACAGAGCGTAAGCGTTACATGTTCATGAGTAGCTTGAAGTATGACATTCTTCCTTGGTTAAATGTTACTGGTCGTGTACGTGTTGATAACACTAACACTGAATCAGAGAGTCGTTTCCACGCAAGTGGTCAGGGCATCTTGTATGCAGGTACATACGGTAATGGTATCTATAACCACTCTCAGAGCATTGATCAGCAGACATACTTGGATATGATGTTCAACCTTGATAAGAGCTTCGGTGCTGATTATCGCTTAACAGCTAACCTTGGTGCCAGCCTCGAAGACTATCGCTCAAGTGGAGTTGGTTTTGGTGGTCCTATCCTCAAGGTTCCTAACTTGTTCTCTTCTGCAGCACTTGACCCAGTAAACGCGATACCTAATGATTCTGAGTTCCGTAAGCGCAATACAGCTGTCTTTGCTAGTGCAGAACTCTCTTGGAAGGATATGTTGTTCCTCTCAATGACAGGACGTAACGACTGGAGTTCACTCTTGGTAAATGCAAAGGAACCTTCTTTCTTCTATCCTTCTGTAGGTCTATCAGCCATTGTAACTAAGATGGCAAAACTTCCAGAGTTCATTTCATTCATGAAGGTGAGAGGTTCATATACTGAAGTAGGTTCTCCTATCCCTGATCGCTATCGTGGCGTTACACGCGGAACAGTGACCTACCCTATCTCTAATGGTATTCCTTCTACTCGTACCATCATGCCTTTCTATGACTTCAAGGCAGAAAGAACGAGATCATACGAGTTAGGTTTAGACCTACGTATGTTCAACAACAAATTGAACCTCGATCTTACTTGGTATCACTCTAACACCTACAACCAGACCTTCTTAGCAGAACTCTCTGCAACATCTCCTTATTCTGGTTTGTATATTCAGGCTGGTGACATTGCCAACACTGGTGTAGAAATGTCTTTAGCATATAACGACCATGTTGGTGCTGTAGACTTTGAGTCACGTCTTGTATATAGCCGCAACGTCAATAAGGTAAAGAAGTTGGTTCGTGATTATCACACAGGTATTGACAACCAGGTAATTAACTTCACAGAGACATCAGCTGGTGGTGGCTTCATTCGCGAGGGTGATAGCATGGGTGATGTATATATCACAAAGGTGTTGAAGCGTGATGCATCAGGTAAGATTGCTGTTGGTGCAGATGGTAGTCTGTCTTCTATGGACTTACCAAACGGTCAACGTCTAAAGATTGGAAACACTAACCCTGACTTCACTTTGGGTTGGAGAAACAACATCTCATGGAAAGGTCTTAACCTTTCATTCCTAATCAATGCACGTGTTGGTGGTATCGTAACTTCTGCAACACAGGCTGTTCTCGATCAGTTCGGTGTATCTAAGGCAACAGCAGATGCAAGAGATCGTGGCTATGTAGAGGTTGCTGGTGGACAGAAAGTTGACCCACAGAAATACTACGAGGTTGTTGCTAACCAACAGTTGATGGGTTACTACTACTACAGTGCAACTAACGTTCGTCTACAGAACGTAAGTCTAAGCTACACATTGCCTAAGACTCTATTAGGACAAGGCTGGCCTGGCGTTACTGTTGGACTCATCGCTAACAACCTATGGATGATTTACAACAAGGCTCCATTCGACCCAGAAGTTGCTGCTTCTACTGGTACTTATGGTCAAGGTAGCGACTACTTCAGTGCTCCTAGCCTAAGAAACATTGGATTTAGCTTGAAACTTAACTTCTAAAACGAATTTCTCATGAAACGAAATATTAATTCTATTATATGTGTTTCGGCTATTGCCGCATCACTATTAGCATCATGCCAAGCTGACTTTGAGGATATAAACCGTGATCATCGTCAGCCTACAGAAGAACAATTAGAGCAAGATAACCTCAATGTCGGTGGTTTTGTTACTTCTTTCGAAGAGAGTATCTTCCCTGTAGGATCTTCTGGCACAGGTTATGTTAACGATTATCAGATTCCTTACACACTAGCAGGTGCATGCTGGATTGGTTATATGGCACCAGCTCAAAATAAGTGGGTTGGACGTGGTTTCCCAAGCTACGCTCTGAAGCCATGGAGCCAGTATACCTACAATGTTATGGCTGGTAATGCCTTCCGTAACTTCCTTGACGTTAAGAAGCGCACTGCTAATGATCCTGAAGGATTAGCAATAGCACAGATTATCAAGGTCGCAGCAGTTCACAAAGCAACAGATACCTTTGGTCCTATTCCTTATACCAAGGCTGGTATCGCTGGTGCTACAACAGCTGAATACGACTCACAAGAAGATGTTTATAAGGCTATGCTAAAAGATTTGGACGAAGCTGTTCAGGCTCTTAGCAATGGTGGACATGATGTATTCCCTAAGTATGATATCATTTACGAAGGAAATTACACTAAGTGGTGTAAGTTTGCTAACTCTTTAATGCTTCGCTTGGCTATGCGCATTGTATACGCTAATCCAACGCTTGCACAGCAATATGCAGAGAAAGCAATCAATAATCCTTATGGTGTAATTGAGTCTGCTAAAGACGCTGCACAGCTATCTAAGGGTGCAGGTGTTTCTCTACGAAATCCATTAGTAATCATCAATGGTAGCTACAATGACGTTCGTATGGGTGCAGAGATTGAATCATACCTCAAGGGTTATGATGACCCACGTATTGCGTCTTACTTTGTAAAGTCAAAGAACAATGGTATCGAAGGTTACTATGGCGTTCGTTCAAGTATTCCAAACACAACAGACTACTTGGATAAGACAAAGTCATCTTCTCTCAATGTGCAAGATGCAACACCTATTTACATCATGAAGGCTTCTGAGGTTTATTTCCTACGTGCTGAAGGTGCACTTCGTGGCTGGAACATGGGCGGTGGCTCAGCACAGTCATACTATGACAAGGGTATTGCGACCTCATTTGAAGAGAATGGTTTAAGCTCAGCACAAGCAACAGCTTATGCAGCAAATAGTACAGCAAAACCAGCTAACTTCGTTGATGCACAACACTCTGAATATAATGCAACTGCAGCCTCTACGATCACTATCAAATGGGAAAGCAGCGATACCTTTGAAAAGAACTTAGAGCGTATCATCACACAGAAGTACCTCGCTATCTATCCTGATGGCCAGGAGGCTTGGTCAGAGTTCCGCCGTACAGGATATCCTCGCATATTCCCTTCTGTTCTCAACGCAACAGATTGTGATGTTGATGGTGACCTCCGTCCTACACGTATTCCATACTCAAATGATGAGTACACCAAGAACCTTGCAAATGTTCAGAAGGCTGTTTCATTATTGAATGGACCTGACAATGGCGCAACACGTGTATGGTGGGATAAGAAGAATAAATAACCCTTATAAAGATTATTCAAATGAAGAAATATTATATTTTCGGTCTCTTAGCATTACTCTTCGCTACTGTTAGTTGTAGTGATTGGACAGAGCCTGCAACAAAGAATATCGACGGACTCTTAGCAGATGCTGATGCTGCACAGGCAAAAGCACATGAGGCCTATCTTGCTAACCTCCGTGCATACAAACAAACTGATCACCAAGTCACCTTCGGGTGGTTTGGTGGCTGGACAGGTGAGAATCCAGCATCACGTTGCCTCTATAATCTCCCTGATAGTACAGACTTTGTATCTCTTTGGGATGGTTTCTCTAATCTAACCAAGGCACAACAGGCTGACTTGAAGCGTGCCCAAGAAGAGAAAGGTATCCGTGCATTGGCATGTGCTCTTCTTTTCGACATCGGTAAAGGTGTTACCCCTGCACAGCCTAAAGCATCAAAGGATAAAGGTGAGACATGGGAACAATACAACCACAACTACTGGGGTTGGGTAGATGGTGATGAAGAGAAGATCAATGCCGCTATTGTAAAGTATGCTAATGCAATTTGCGACACAATCTATAAGTACAACCTCGATGGTTTCGATCTCGACGCAGAGCCTTATATTCCACAACCATTCCAGACCAGTAAAGAGATGTGGCAAGGCGATCGTATGAATCTATTCATCCGTACTATGGGTAAGCGTATCGGGCCAAAGGCTGAGACAGAAGAAGGTAGAAAGAAATTGTTAGTCGTAGATGGCGAACCTTATTGGTTCTCTGCAGATATGGCTCTCTACTTCAACTACTACATTCTTCAGGCTTACAACTGCTATTCTTACACTGATCTTGACACACGCTTCCAGCAGGTTGCTAACAAATTTGCATCAAAGCAATCAGCTGAGGAGGTAGCTCGCAAGCTCATCGTAACAGAGAACTTCGAGGCTTACTCTGCTAAAGGTGGTGTAAACTTCACGACTCGTGATGGAAAGACTGTCACATCTTACCTTGGTATGGCACAATGGCAACCACTAAAGGGACGTAAGGGCGGTATCGGTAGTTACCACATGGAGAAAGATTACGCAGCTAATCCTTCTTACAAGTACCTACGTCAGGGTATCCAGATTATGAATCCTGCTATAAAATAACTAAAACATAAATAGACAAGATGAAACATATATTTCAATTCTTAGGTATCGCTTCTATTGCATGTCTCACATGGTCATGTGCAAATGTAGACTATGATGAGGTGGGTAATGAAGACAAGTTACCCAACGCAATATATATTGATGGTGCAGATGTTGCTCCTATCTCTAAGCTCACTGTAGACGCAGCGGGTGGTAAGGCTAGCTTCACTGCTCGTGCAGCAAACAGACTATCATCTAATGCTACTTTGAAGTTTGCTGTTGATGAGCAAGAGCTTACAAAATACAATGAGGCAAATGGCACACATTATAAGCTATTGCCTGCAAAGTATTACAGCCTATCAACAGAGAATCTCACCATTGATAAGGCAAATATCTCTAATGGTAATATCGACGTAAACGTTAAGCCACTTGGTGACGATTTAGATGCTTCAACAAAGTATGCAATACCTGTAAAGATTGCTTCAGTTGATGGTGCTAAGCTCCTAGGCTCAAGCTCTGTAAAGATCTTCGCTATCGACCGCGTACTCTATACAACCGCTCTACGTCAGAAGAACTTCTACTTGAAGACCGTTTTCCCAACACCTTACACAGGTTTACACGAGTGGACAATGTCTTACGCTATCAAGCTTGATCGCAACAAAGATAACCAGGCAGTTCTCTCTCCAGACTTCTATTCTCGTGTCACTGCTGATGGTGCTTTGCAGATGAAGGTGGGTGAGACAGACGATCCTAAGGCATTTGCTAAGACAAAGCTACAGCCAGGTAAGTGGTATTACATTGCTTGGGTTTACAAGAACCAGCATGTAAGATGCTACATCAATGGCGTACTTGATAACGAGTTCGACGTACCAAAGGTTGAGACTTTCACTAAGTTGAACATGAGTTGGGGCGCATTCGAGGGCTATGTTCGTGAGATTCGTCTCTATGACAAGGCACTCACAGCATTCCAGATAGCTGATAACTTGTACATTGAAACACCTGACAATCCAGACTTACTCTTCTATGCTCCATTAGACAAGAAGACTGGTATCAAGGATGTATCAAAGAAGCAGAATACTATCAAGGTTTATGTTCCAGGTTCTGGTGATGGTACAGAGTATGACCAAAGCCTTATAACATGGTCGAATGAGAAGTTCCCAGAATAAACATTCAATAAGTAACTAAGCAATATGAAAAAGAACATATATATTATAGCAGTTGCACTCGCAGCTACAACCTTTACGGGTTGTAGCCACGATTACAACTACGATGGCGAATACGACATCCCAGGTTATTTCCATGGCTCTGACCCACGAAACAACTTGGTTTACTTCCCAACTAATGTTCAGGAATATACCAACGACTTCGTTGGTGACATCCCTGTGGGTGAGAATAGTCACACATTCAACTTCACAGCAAACATTAGCCGTAATCTTACTAACGCTACTAAGATCCAGGTGGCATTAGCAGCTGACGCTCCATTGTTGGCTACTACTTACAAAGACTATCAGGTGGCTACTGCTGATCAGATATCTCTTCCTAACAACGGAGTATTCGACTTTGCAACTGGCACAACTCAAGTAAACATACCAGTCACTGTAAATAATCTCCAGAAGATTACCAAACCAACAGTCGTACCAGTACGTATTACGCCTTCAAGTGCTGACTTGAAGAATCCATCAACAAACAAGCAGGACTATGCTTACATCGTTATTCAACCTAAGGATGTATGGACTGCTAAGCTTATTGGTGAAGGTGGTATAGCAAAGATTGGTGCTTCTTCTACTACATATACAAGTGGCACAACATTGAATATCCAATTTGCTACAACCAAGCAGCTTACTGAAGATTGCAAGGTAGGACTAGAGCGTGACAACTCTCTCTTCAAGAGTGAGGGTGAGGCGAAGCTTGCTCCTGAGGGTATCGCTGTCGCTTCACAGGTAAGTGCAAAGAACTTATCAGATGTGCAAACTACCGTAACATTGCAGCATCCAGAGAAGTTCACAGCAGAGGGATTATACATCCTTCCAATGCGTGCAGTATATTATGACAAGGCTGGCAACAAGCATTACATCCAAGGCGGAGAGGTGCTCATCCCTATTAATGTAGCTGATATCCACTTCGAGGCATCATCTTCAACTCCATCAGGTAGCAAAATCTCTAGCTCAGATTACACTATCACGACTTCTAGAGACTTCTCTTATGGATCAATAGAAGATATGTCAGATGAAGATACTGAGCAGTACACTTACCTCCCACAAGGTACAACTGACCTCACTATCGATTTGAAGCAAACAACAAGTGTAAAGGGTATAAGCCTAGGAATATTTGTCAACGAAGATTATGCTTACTATCCTGATTACGTAAAGGTTTATGGTAGTACCGATGGTTCTAACTGGAAACTCATGTCTGACAAGATTACGATGAACCAAACAACATGGAATGACATCGTTGCTACGAAGACTACAAACGTACGCTACCTAAAGATTGAGTACCATACACCTGAGGCGTTTGGCTCATTATCAGAGATTGAAATCTTTAAGTAATTCCGATAATAAGTAAACATCCTCACGGGTGTTTACAACAAGCAAGAACAAGAGGCTGTATCGCTTCTCTTACCACTACAATAAGTGGATAATGAGATGAGATACAGCCTCTTTTGCGTCATCTCTAAACAACACATATGTGTTACCACTCATTACACATATGTGTTACCACACGTGACACATATGTGCTACTACTCGTGACACGTATGTGCTATTCCTTGCTACACATAGGAGAACCAGAAGTATCATCGGCATGATACAGGAGTTTCATCAGTACGATACTACAAAGCGACCATCAATCGAATGGGATAAAAGATAGGTTCTCCTGCAAACAAAGAAACGCCCTTCTTGAGTTGAGATAAGCGTTATCTCGCATCAAGAAGGGCGTTTGCTCTATTCAAGACAGACGCTGTCTGCCGCTCTCCTACTCTACCAAACGATAGAGACCAACCTCACTAATGGTTGGAATATCACGTACTTGATGAATTACCAAACGTACTTCTTTCGCTGTTTGAGGAGCGAATTTCAACAGGCGCTTATGCCCTATCGTAGTACCCTCCGTCACCTTCTTCCATTGTCCTTTGGCATCTTTTACCTCCAATGAGAACTGCTCTACACGCTGCCCCTTTCGGATGTCTTCTTGCACAGAAAGCACATTGAATGTCGCTGGTTGCTTGAGTTTAAAAAGGAACACAGCCGTACCCTTTTTCATATTCGGACGGACGGATGTATCATAATTATCATCTATCAGATTCTGACCTTTACCCTCTAGTAACTGACAAGTAACTTTCGCATTCGCTAAAAGGTTATGCTTAAAAGTAGCATCATATAACTGACGGAAACCACGAAGGCTCTTCACATCTGCCTCCGCAAGCTGACCTTCCTTATTCGGAGGGAGATTCAAGAGTAAAACTCCATTCATTCCAACTGATGAGAAGTAGATATTCATCAACTCTTTGGGAGTCTTTACCTGATTATCCTGCTCCTTATGATAGAACCAACCTGGGCGTATGGACACGTCAATCTCTGCAGGATACCATATGAGAGACTTTGCTTTCTCAATGACTTTCCGACTTCCTAAATCCTCTCCACGCATATCGCCAACAGGCTGAGTCAGCATTTCCTGTTGAGAGTTCTTAGCTATGGCATCCTGGTCGAGATTATCCTTTGGAACAACGCTCCACTCCATTTCACGACCTTTACCCGTCTCAGTTCCAACCCATCGTACATCTGGTCCCATCACAGCTATCACTGCATCAGGTTGTAATTTGCGAATAACTTCATACCAACGCACAAAGTCATAGTGCTGCTTCTTACCATTAGGTCCTTCACCGCATGCACCATCAAACCATACTTCACTTACCTTTCCATATTGCGTGAGTAACTCTGTCAGTTGCTTAACAAAGTAATCGTTGTATTCCTCTGTACCATAGAGCTTAGAGTTACGATCCCATGGCGAGAGGTAAACTCCAAATGACATTCCATACTTATGACAGGCATCACTGACCTCACGAACCACATCGCCCATTCCATTCTTCCATGGCGACTGCTTCACACTATGGTCAGTATAAGCTGAAGGCCATAAACAGAAACCATCATGATGCTTACATGTAAGGATGGCACACTTGAACCCTGCCTCCTTCAACTCACGTATCCATTGGTCGGCATCGAGGTTAGTTGGATTGAAGATTGCTGGAGACTCCGTTCCATCGCCCCACTCCCTGCCTGTATAAGTATTTACCCCATAATGCAAGAAAGCTGTCAACTCCTGGCGTTGCCAGTTGAACTGACGAGCGGAAGGAACAACATTTGCAGCTTTCTTAACAATGTCTGCAGGAGAATCAGATGGATTAATAACAACAAAATTATGCTCCTGAGCGTACGCTACAGGGAGCAATGTAGGCATACAAAACAAGCAAGAACTTGCAATCGTAGCCCTCAGAATTTTCGAGTAGGCTTTATTCTGCATACGAATAGGTAATTGATTGTAAATTAATTTATGTATTACTCCCCGCAAAATTACGACATTATCCTTAGATAATCAAACTATGCTATCACAAAAAGCATATAAAGACTCTTAAAAGCGGAACTAGCAATAATAAACGACATATAGCCTAGAAATAACACATTTAATTGATAAATTATAGTTAAATATTTCCATAAGTATAAGTAAATTTGTAACTTTGAATCCACTTTAAAAGACATCCAAATAAACGAAATGAATCTAAAGACTAAGAACCAAATGACGGTAGACCAAAACCAAAGCAAGCAGCATAGTCCAGCGACATGGGTACCAACACTTTACTTCGCAATGGGTATGCCTTTCGTTGTTCTCAATATGGTTTGCACGTTAATGTATAAAGGTATGGGAGTATCTGATGCTCAAATTACCTTTTGGACATCACTCATCATGCTTCCATGGACATTCAAACCTGTATGGAGCCCATTCCTTGAAATATACAAAACAAAGAAGTTCTTTGTTGTACTCACACAGATACTTACGGGATTGTTGTTCGCATTAGTAGCTTTTGCGTTACATCTCCCTTCTTTCTTCGCAATCACCATTGCCATGCTTGCAGTAATAGCAATGAGTGGTGCCACACATGACATTGCTGCTGACGGAACCTATATGTCAGTACTTTCTAATGAGGAACAAGCCCGTTGGATAGGCTGGCAAGGTGCTTTCTATAACATTGCAAAGATTGCAGCAACTGGCGGATTAGTATATCTTGCAGGTAGTCTCATCAAAATATTCGGCGTTACGAAGGCATGGACATTCATCATGCTGATTATTGCTATTATAATGGTTTCTATTGGTATCTACCATTATTTCATCCTTCCGAATCCAAAGAAAGAGGCACAAGAAACACCTCAATCTCTTAGTGACTCATTAAATGAACTACTCAAAGTATTCATTGATTTCTTCAAGAAGCCACATATTCTATACTATATCTTCTTCATCATTCTGTATCGTTTTGCAGAAGGTTTTGTCATGAAGATTGTCCCTCTCTTCCTTAAAGCACCCCGTGCTGAACAAGGTCTAGGGCTTACCGAGCAAGAGATTGGGCTTTGCTATGGAACATTCGGAGCTGCTGCTTTTGTCATCGGCTCTATCCTTGCTGGCTATTACATTGCTCATAGAGGATTGAAGAAAAGCTTATTTTCCCTCGCATTAGTATTTAACATCCCCTTTATAGCCTACACGCTCTTGGCTATTTATCAACCAGAAAACTTGATATGGATTGGTGGGGGTATCGTAATGGAGTACTTCGGATATGGCTTCGGATTTGTAGGATTGTCATTATTCATGATGCAACAGGTTGCGCCTGGTAAGCATCAAATGGCGCATTATGCCTTCGCCAGTGGTATTATGAACCTAGGAGTAATGTTGCCTGGTATGCTAAGTGGACTCTGTAGTGACATTCTTGGTTATCGCAGATTCTTTATCTTTGTCTTGATATGTACCATTCCTGCATTACTAATTACATGGTTCGTACCTTTCACTTATCCAGATACAACAAAGAAAGATAAGGCTTAACAAGCCCTTAAATAACAAATAGAACATTCAAACAAAATAATTAAAACCAAAACTTATGAGATTAATCATAGAACCCGATTACAATCAGTTATCTAAATGGGCAGCTAATTATGTTATCGAACGTATCAATGCTGCAAAGAATCAAGCTAAACCTTTTGTACTCGGTCTGCCAACTGGTTCGTCACCAGAGGGTATGTATGCAGAGCTAGTGAAAGCTTACAAAGAAGGAAGAGTGAGTTTTAAGAACGTTATTACATTCAATATGGATGAGTATGTGGGACTACCTGAAAGTCATCCACAGAGCTATCACTCATTTATGGCAGAGCATCTTTTCAATCACATTGATTGCCCCAAAGAGAACATCCATATACTTAATGGTAACGCAGAGGATCTACAGGCTGAATGTCAGCACTATGAAGATATGATTCGTGAAGCAGGTGGTATCGATCTCTTCCTCGGAGGTATTGGACCTGATGGACACATTGCCTTCAACGAACCAGGTTCATCTCTTCGTTCACGTACACGTATCAAAACATTAACTTCTGACACTCGTATCGCAAACTCGCGATTCTTCGATAATGACCCAGAGAAAGTTCCTGCACATGCTTTAACTGTAGGTGTTGGTACGGTAATGGACGCAAAAGAAGTTCTTATCCTTGTAAATGGTCATAACAAGGCTGAGGCTCTTCACGCTGCTGTTGAGGGAGGAATCACTCAGAAATGGACTATCAGTGCACTTCAGATGCACGAGCACGGAACAATTGTATGTGATGAATCTGCAACAGACAAGTTGACTGTTGAAACATATAAATACTTTAAAGATATAGAAAAGGAGAATCTATAATGAAACTAAATCTAAGTTCACAAATCGTACTAAACCAAGTTCCTAAAGAGTTTTATCACCCATCAACTGCTATCGAGAGATCAGAGATTACGCGCTTTGAGAAAGTGCCTACTGATATATTCCCTACCATAGAAGAAGGTGCTGCCGATATAGCAAATCAACTTGAAACAGAGATTAAGAAGAGAGAACAAGAGGGACGACAACTCGTCATAGGTATCGGCTCTGGCTCATCTCTCACACCAATATTTGAGGAGCTTATCAAGCGTCATAAGGCTGGCAAATTGAGCTTCAAGAATGTTGTTATGTTTAATGCTTACGAGTACTTCCCACTGAATGCGGAAAATGTAAATCGTAGTATCAATCAATTGAAGCAGCGCTTCCTTAATCATATAGATATCGAAGAGAAAAACATCTATACATTAGATGGTACGATTGCTCAAGACAAGGTACAAGAACATTGCCGTGCCTACGAACAGCGCATTAAAGAGCTTGGAGGACTTGATGTTATCTTATTGGGTATTGGTCGTATGGGTAATATTGCGACCAACGAACCAGGTTCTAGTCTCACTTCTGCATCACGCCTTATCCTCATTGATGAGACTGCACGCGAAGAGATGAAGATGAGTTTTGGTTCACAAGAAACCGTTCCTCCATGCTCTATCACTATGGGTATTAGCACTATACTTGCCGCTCGCAAGATTTTCTTAACAGCATGGGGCGAGGAAAAGGCAGATATCATCAAGAAAACTGTTGAGGGTAAGATTAGTGAAACAGTACCTGCATCCTACTTACAAACACATAATGATGCTCATGTAGTAATCGACCTCTCTGCTGCAGCAAAACTTACTCGCATCCAGCATCCTTGGCTTGTTGCTTCATGCAAATGGACCGATAAGTTAGTACGCTCAGCATTGGTATGGTTGTGCCAGATCACTGGTAAACCAATCCTTAAGTTAACGAATAAAGACTACAACGAGAATGGTCTTAGTGAGTTATTAGCACTCTATGGTTCAGCTTACAATGCTAATATTAAGATCTTTAATGACCTTCAGCATACTATCACAGGATGGCCAGGTGGTAAGCCTAATGCCGACGACACCTATCGTCCCGAGCGTGCTAAACCATTCCCGAAGAGAGTAATTGTATTCTCTCCACACCCTGATGATGATGTTATCTCAATGGGAGGAACTCTCCGTCGTCTAGTACAACAAGGTCATGATGTACATGTAGCTTATGAGACATCGGGTAACATTGCCGTTGGAGATGAGGAAGTTGTACGCTTCATGCACTTCATCAATGGCTTTAACCAAATATTCGGCAACGAGCAAGATGAGGTTATCAAGTCTAAATACAAAGAGATTAAGAACTTCTTGAAAGGCAAGAAGGAAGGTGATATCGACACACAAGATGTACGCACAATCAAGGGACTTATCCGTCGTGGAGAGGCTCGCACAGCTTGTACATTCAATCAGATCCCACTCGACCACGTACACTTCTTGGATCTTCCTTTCTATGAGTCTGGTAAGATAGAAAAGCTCCCAATGAGCGAGGCTGATGTAAATATTGTTAGAGATCTCATCACTAAGGTAAAACCACATCAGATTTATGTTGCTGGTGACTTGGCTGACCCTCATGGTACACACCGTAAGTGCACCGATGCAGTACTTGCAGCTTTAGACCTTGAGAAAGAAGCTAAAGCAGAGTGGCTAAAGGATTGTCGCGTATGGATGTATCGTGGTGCATGGGCAGAATGGGAAATTGAGAACATTGAAATGTGTGTTCCTATCAGCCCTGAAGAGCTACGTGCTAAGCGCAACTCTATCCTCAAGCACCAGAGTCAGATGGAAAGTGCTCCATTCCTCGGAAACGATGAGCGACTCTTCTGGCAGCGTTCGGAAGACCGCAATCGCGGGACAGCTAAACTATACGATGACCTCGGTTTAGCTTGTTATGAGGCAATGGAAGCATTCGTCGAATATAAAATTTAGCATTTAGGACAGCTGTAATTAAAAGAGACTCTTTGAATTACATTGTTCTAAGAAATAACACTGTACCTACCTGCTAAGGGTAGGTGCAGTTTATACAAACCCCAATATAATCATGTTCTTATCGATTAGAACAATGATTATTACTAAACAAAACAATCAAAAACTTCCCCATTTAACAAAAATGAGAAAGCATATTATCTTTTTACTTATTCTCTCTTTGTCATGTTTGACAGGGTATGCAAAGACAAGCCAAACACCTAAAGATGATGGTGAATTTAGAACCATTGTCTTTGACGGAGCGCATAGCACAGTCCCTTACCGCATCCCTGCAATTACAGAAACACGCAAAGGAACATTGCTCGCAGTATGCGACTATCGCTTAAACCATAGTGATATTGGATGGAACAATCGCAATGGTTTATGGCAGATTAACGTTGTTATGAAGACAAGCCAAGACTTTGGTCGAACTTGGTCAGACTCTGTTTGCGTTGCACGTGGCAATGAACATGCAACTAACCCCGTACGTGCTGCCTTTGGAGACCCAAGTATTGTAGCAGATAGAACATCTGACAATGTCCTCCTACATTGCGTTGCGGGAAAGTCAGGATACCAGACAGCAACCCGGCAGAATCCACAACATGCAGTATTCTTCCATAGTAAGGATGGTGGTAAGACATGGGATAATGGTATTGAACTAACCGAGATGATACATGGTCTTTATGACGGGAAACTACCCAACGGAGGAAAACCTGATGGTATATTCCTTACATCAGGTAAGATTATGCAAAGCCGCTATATACGTAAAGGTAAGTTCTATCGCCTTTATATAGCACATCCGATCAGGCAAAAAGGCGTGGATATCTGCGGTACATTTGTTATCTATTCAGATGACTTCGGATATACTTGGCATACACTTGGTAACCCTTCAGTCGCTCCTTCAATAGCACAAGATGAATCAAAGCTAGAGGAGTTACCTGATGGTAGCGTATTACTTAGTTGCAGAAATGTATATGGTGGAAGACGATTCAATGTGTTCACATATACCAATACAAAAGAGGCTACTGGGTCATGGGGCAAAGAAGTAATGCCAGAGAACATGACCGCTAAGGAAGTAAATGCATGTAATGGTGGAATCCTCATCGTACCAGCTAAGAGGAATATTGATGGCAAACAACTCTTCGTTGCCCTACAATCTGTTCCTCTCAGCGCAAAGCGTGATAGCGTTGGTTTCTATTATAAGGAAATAGCTCGTTATGCCGATTACTCAACAGCAGCGGCACTTGGAAAGAATTGGAAGAAAGGACTACGTGTAACTGACGAGTCTTCTTGTTACTCCACAATGGTTAATATGTCTAACCATCGCATAGGCTTCCTTTACGAAGTTCGTGGGCAAAATGATGGCTATGACATAGAGTTTGTTAGTCTCTCATTGAATGATATCACAAACGGAGAGTACACGATTCTTCCACACGTTGACCGCACGCAATTCCTCAAAGATGCAGCTCTTGCAAGGAAAGGAAAGACTCAACCAAGAAACAAAAGCAATATAAGAAAGAAATAAGAACAGACTTTTATACTATCCATTTATTATCAAGATATTGACATGAGAAAAATATTCAGCATTCTTTGTGGCATATTACTTCCTCTATCCTCATTGGCTCAGACTACCACTCCTGAGTGGCAGAGTCAATACAGCACAGGACTGAACAAGTTAGAACCACATGCTTATGTGATACCTTACTCATCTGTTGCAGCATTGCAGCAACCTGGTGGTTACGAACATTCCACCTACTATATGTCGCTCAACGGAAAGTGGAAGTTCCATTGGAATAGAAACCCGGAGCTACGCCCAAAGAACTTTTATCAACCTGACTTTGCCGTACAGGGATGGAATGACATCAATGTTCCTGGCAACTGGGAACGCCAAGGTTACGGCTTACCTATATACGTCAATGAGACATACGAGTTTGATGATAAGCTCTTCAACTTTAAGAAGAACCCACCTCATGTACCATCTGCAGAGAATGAAGTAGGCGACTATCGTCGTACATTCACTATACCTGCTGCATGGAAGGGGCGCCGTGTCGTTCTATGCTGCGAAGGTGTTAAATCATTCTTCTACCTATGGATCAATGGGCAATATGTTGGTTTCAATGTAGGTGCGAAGATGCCTTCTGAATGGGATATAACCAAGTACCTTAATGACAAGGGTGACAATATAATTGCGATGGAGGTTTATCGTTGGAGCTCTGGTTCTTACCTCGAATGCCAGGACTATTGGCGTATCAGCGGTATTGAACAGGATGTTTATCTCTACTCCACACCCACGCAATACATTGCAGACTATAACACAACTGCTTCTGTTGACAAACAGACGGATGGTAGCTACAATGGTTCTTTCAGTCTAACTACCAATATTAAAGGTACAGGAGCTGCCTCTGTCAATTATACCTTAACAGATGACAAGGGCAACAAAGTGCTCTCCGAAGATAAGACTGTAAACCCGAAAGATGCCGATGCCATCGTTACCTTCACCACAAAGAATGTACAGAATGTAGCTGCATGGAGTGCTGAGCACCCTAGTCTCTACACGTTACTTATCACCTTAAAGGATAAAGATGGTAATGTAACAGAGCAAACTGGTAGCAAGATAGGATTTAGGACTATCGAGATAAAAAACAAGCAACTCTGCGTCAACGGCACGCCTATTCTTGTCAAGGGAGTCAATCGCCACGAACATTCTGAACGTGGTCGCACCGTCAGCAAGGAGCTTATGGAACAGGATATTCGTATGATGAAACAGAACAACATCAACCTGGTTCGCTGCTCTCACTACCCTAACGACGCTTATTGGTATCAGCTTTGTGACAAATACGGATTGTACGTTATCGATGAAGCAAACATCGAGTCACATGGTATGGGATATGGCAAAGAGTCATTAGCAAAGGATAGTACATGGCTCAAGGCACACATGGATAGAACTCGCCGTATGTATGAGCGTTCTAAAAACCACCCTAGTATCATCATCTGGTCATTAGGTAATGAGGCTGGTAATGGCACTAACTTCGAGCACACATATCGCTGGCTTAAGAATGCTGATAAGACTCGCTTGATACAATACGAACGTGCGGAAGAGAACTTCAACACGGACATCTATTGCCCAATGTATCGTTCACTTGATCACATGAAGGAATACGCTAAACGCACTGACACCACTCGCCCTTACATCATGTGCGAGTATCTTCACGCTATGGGTAATAGTTGTGGTGGCATGAAGGACTATTGGGATTTGATTGAGAAAGAACCTATCTTGCAAGGTGGAAGTATATGGGACTGGGTGGATCAGTCGTTCCGTGAGGTAGATAAGAATGGTAACTGGTATTGGAGCTATGGTGGCGATTATGGACCAAAGGATGTTCCTAGCTTCGACAACTTCTGTACGAATGGTTTGATAGCTGCCGATCGCACGCCTCATCCACATCTTGCAGAGGTAAAGAAGATTTACCAGAACATTAAATCAGAGCTTGTATCAAACGATAAAGAAATAACGATTAAGGTAAAGAACTGGTTTGACTTCACCAATCTCAATGCTTACCAGCTTAACTGGCAGATTGTTGATGAGAACGGAAAGGTGCTCTCCAAGGGAACAAAGAACGTGGATTGCGCTCCTCATGAAACTACAACTATCACCTTCCCTACTGCTAACTTGAAGGCAACAACCGAAGCCTTCCTTGATCTCGCATGGCAACCTGTCAATGACGGATTGGTTATCACTAAGAATGATGTAGTTGCTTACGATCAGTTCACACTGAAACAAGCAGCGAACAGCACCACATATCTCCCTCGTGAGAAGCAACGCACAAGTTATAAGGTGGATGAGAAAACAGGCGAGTTAACCTCTTTGAAGAATGGTAACAAGGAATATCTTGCTACCCCACTCTGCCTTAGTCTTTATCGTCCAGCAACCGATAACGATGGACGTGACCAATTCGGACTTAGACGCTGGCGTGAGGCTGGACTTGATTCTATCACGCAGAAGGTAACGAAGATTACGCATAAAAAGGACATAACGAGCGCAGAGACCGAGATTATCGGTAAGAAGGGTAACGTCATTGGAACAGCTCTCTTCACTTATCAACCACAAAAGGATGGTGCGTTAGCAGTATCAGTGACCTTCAACCCAGACACTGCAATCATCAAATCGCTTGCTCGCATTGGACTTACCTTCCGCATGAATGACGACTTCGGAAAGGTTGAATACGTTGGTCGTGGTGATGTTGAGACTTACAACGACCGCAAGCAAGCTGGATTGATTGGGCATTACAACACCACTGCAGAGGCTATGTTCCATTATTATGTGAAACCACAAGCAACGGGCAACCGCACTGATGTGCGATGGGTGAAGTTCTCTGACACAAAGAACCAACTGATGGTTGCAGCGCAGCAACCCTTCCAGTTCTCTGTAATACCATTCTCTGATAGTGTTGTCGATCGTGCTACTCACATCAACCAACTCTATCGCGATGGAAAGGTAACAGTACACTTAGATGCACTGCAAAGCGGTGTTGGTACTGCAACCTGTGGTCCTGGTGTTGCCGAGCAATATCGTGTTCCAGTTAAGCGAACAATCTTCAGCTTCGTTCTCTATCCTTTCGCCAAATAGTGTAAGCGATTAGAACGACATAAACAATCGCCCTATTCCTTTCCTCTTACCATCATTCGGGGGAAAAGAATAGGGCTTTTCTGTCTCCAAACATTCCTTACGAACGACTTTACTAAGCCCTCCTTTAAAAGGAGAGAATATGCCTAGATAGATTATTAAGGTATATAAGAATCGGCTAACAATAGTCCCTCGCTACCCTTTTAGAGTTAGTATTCAATCGAACGAGTAATACCATGATGACTGCTTGCCTATAAGATGTATCAAATTCTACAGACGTGTAGAACGAATTATACAAGGCTGTATAACTAATTATACATACGTGTATAACTGATTATACACACGTGTATAACTAATTATACAAGCGTGTATAAAATTGTAGGAAAGGGCTTTCAACGATCGTACTTAACCTTTCTAATGGAAGAGACACCTATTGGAGAGCAATTAGAATACGAACCATTGAATAACAACGATAAAGCTATTAGCAGAGGAGGAGAAACACTTCTCCTTTTGAGAAAGGCATATCTTTGATGCGAGAAGGGCGTTTCCTTGATGTGAGGAAACGCCCTTCTTAAATAGAAGAAAGCCTCTGTTGCTATACAGAAAGCTTCTGTCTTTGTAAGTTCTTAATAGATTAACTCAATGAAAGACACTCGTGTAATTCAACAGGAACCAGACTATAATCCCTAATAGAACAAGGGTTATAGTTAATCGGAAAAGACAACTCGTTATCTTCTTAATCAATATTACACCAACGACTAAAGCCAATAACAAGCCTAAGAACTGTTCGAATTGTTCCATCTTACAACATCATAGATTCCTACTTAAACAAATGTCTGAAATTCATCGGGATAGGCGTCTCAAATTCCATGCGCTGATGTGTTACAGGATGGTAGAAACAAAGAACATAAGCGTGCAAACATAGTCGGTGCAAAGGATCATCACCATTGCCATACTTGACATCACCGCAGACAGGATGCCCCATATCAGCTGAATGCACACGTATCTGGTTCTTCCTTCCTGTTTCCAAACGATATTCAACAAGACTATGACGCACTGTTCTATCCAACACATGAAAATGAGTAACGGCATACTTACCGCCATTATCCACTGGAGAACTATAGGTGACATAAGCCTTATTATCCTTCAGCCAGTTGGCAATCGTGCCTTCATCGTTCTCCATCTCACCACTGACAACAGCCACATAGCGGCGGTCATAGACGATATTATGCCAATCTCTCTCCAAGAGCTGTTCGGTCTGCATATCCTTAGCATATATCATTAAGCCCGATGTGTCACGATCCAAACGATGCACAACATGCGCTGTGCACTTCTGTCGAGACTTGTGGAAATAATCGTCCAACACAGCTTTCACATTTAGAGCAGAGTGACCAGCAGCCATTGAGAGGATACCTATGTTCTTCTCAATCACAACTAAGAAGCGATCCTCATAGACTATCTTCACATAACGACTACGGAACAGATCGTTCTTCTTACTCTTACTTACTGAAACCCTGTCGCCAGCTCTTAACGGATAATCAAACTGCGTTACGCACTTGCTGTTAACCTTTATACCTCGGTTCTGCAACGTTGCTTTCACCTTACTCTTACTCTCGCTGAGGTTAGCTAACAGCCATTCCAGCAATGGAGCATTATCTCTTACCTTATAATGCTTATACTTCTCTTGTGTATATGGGTTCTTTCTTATCATCAGGGTGCAAATGTACGAAGAATAAGTGATACATCTATTAAATCAGTAGAAGAAATTAATTCCCATAGGCTACACGCCAACCTCAATAACTATTACCTATCAATAACAATCCTTCTCATGGCTTGAGAAGAAAGCAAGAGATTTGGGGAAATGGAATAAAAGTAGTACCTTTGCAGCCAAATTATTATATAATAAGGTATTAGAAAAAGATGATTACACTTTCAAACCTTGCTATCCAATTCGGCAAGAGAGTTCTCTACAAAGACGTTAATCTAAAGTTTACACCAGGTAATATATATGGAGTTATCGGTGCTAATGGCGCAGGTAAGTCTACATTACTTCGTGCGATATCAGGCGATTTAGAGCCTAACAAGGGAACTATCGAGCTTGGTCCAGGCGAGAGATTGTCGGTATTGGAGCAGGATCACTTTAAATATGACGAGTACAAAGTGATGGATACTGTCCTCATGGGACACGATAGTCTTTGGCAGAATATGAAGGAGCGTGAGGCGCTATATGCCAAGCCAGAGATGACAGAAGAGGATGGTAACCGCGCTGCCGACCTAGAGTTAAAGTTCGCAGAGATGAATGGCTGGGAGGCAGAAAGCAATGCCGCACAACTTCTTCAGAACCTCGGTATTAAAGAGGATCTACATGAGAAGCAGATGTCGGAGCTATCAAATACAGAGAAGGTGCGCGTTATGTTGGCGAAAGCATTGTTTGGTAAGCCAGAGAACTTACTACTTGATGAGCCTACTAATGACCTTGACCTTGATACCGTGGAATGGCTTGAGGACTATCTAAGTGAGATTGACGAGCATCAGACGGTGTTAGTTGTTTCACACGACCGTCACTTCTTGGACACTGTTAGTACACAAACGATTGATATCGACTTCGGCAAAGTTACAGTCTTTGCTGGTAATTATTCGTTCTGGTATGAGAGCTCACAACTTGCATTGAGACAAGCTCAGAACCAGAAAATGAAGGCTGAAGAGAAGAAGAAACAACTTGAGGAATTCATCCGCCGGTTCTCTGCTAACGTTGCAAAGAGTAAGCAAACTACATCTCGAAAGAAGATGTTGGAACGTCTAAACGTTGAAGAGATCCGCCCTTCAAGTCGTAAGTATCCAGGCATCATATTCAGTATGGAACGTGAACCGGGTAACCAGATTCTAGAGGTACAAGACCTTAAAGCAGTTGATCCAGACGGCACTGTATTGTTCGATCACGTAAACTTCAACATAGAAAAGGGGCAAAAGGTCGTATTCTTGTCACGCAATCCAAAAGCAATGACAGCTCTCTTTGAGATTATTAATGGTAATCGAAAAGCAGACGAAGGAACGTACAACTGGGGTGTTACTATTACAACAGCTTACCTCCCACTAGACAATACTGAGTTCTTTAATTGTGACCTAAATCTGGTCGACTGGCTATCTCAGTACGGTCCAGGTAATGAGGTTGCTATGAAGGGATTCTTAGGTAGAATGCTGTTCAAACAAGAAGAGGTTGAGAAGAAGGTAAACGTCCTCTCGGGTGGAGAAAAGATGCGTTGTATGATTGCCCGTATGCAATTACAGAATGCAAACTGCCTCATCCTTGATACGCCAACGAACCACCTTGACCTCGAAAGTATCCAAGCATTCAACAATAACTTGGTTAGTTTCAAGGGTAATATCCTGTTTAGTTCACATGACCACGAGTTCATCAACACTGTTGCTGATCGTATCATCGAGTTGACACCAAGTGGTACTATCGATAAGTTAACCACTTACGACGACTATATCCATGATGAACAAATCAAGGAACAGAGGGCTGGCATGTACTAAAGACATCCAACATGGCATACAATTTGTAGGTGTATACCACGATTAATAGTACTTTAATATGAGCAAGAAAGAAAAGAAAATAAACATAGAAGGCGAAGAGTTGGAAAAGAACTATGATGAGTCTACTATGAACGAAGAGAATACACAGGCTGAAGATAACAATGAAAAGGATTCTTCAGAGGAATCTTCTTCAGAAGAAAAGACTGATCCTATAGCCGCTGCACAGAGTGAGGCTGAAGCATGGAAGGACAAGTATATCCGTTTAGTAGCCGAGTTTGACAACTATAAGAAACGTACGTTAAAAGAGAAGTCAGAGCTAATCTTAAATGGAAGTGAGAAGACTATCTCCTCTATCTTACCTATTTTAGACGACTTCGAACGTGCTCTTTCTGACAAGACAGAAGACCCAGTAGCTATCAAAGAGGGCTTTGAACTCATCTTCAAAAAGTTCCTCAAGACACTGGAGACACTGGGAGTAAAGAAGATTGAAACAAACGATACGGACTTTGATGTTGATTACCACGAAGCTATTGCCATGGTTCCTGGCATGGGAGATGCCATGAAAGGAAAGGTAATAGACTGTGTTCAAACAGGATATACATTGAATGATAAGGTTATCCGACACGCTAAGGTAGCAGTAGGACAATAAACAAGATGGCTAAAAGAGATTACTATGAAGTACTCGAAGTAAGCAAGAGTGCTTCTGTAGATGAGATTAAGAAGGCTTACAGGAAACTAGCTATTAAGTATCACCCTGACCGCAATCCTGGTGATGCCGAGGCGGAAGCCAAATTCAAAGAGGCTGCGGAAGCATACGATGTATTGCATGATCCGCAGAAACGCCAGCAGTATGATCAATTCGGATTTGATGCTCCGAGCGGTGGATTCGGTGGTGGCAGCCCCTTCGGTGGAGCGGGTGGATTCTCTATGGATGATATCTTCTCCATGTTTGGAGATGTATTCGGTGGTCACGGCGGAGGCTTTGGCGGATTTGGTGGCGGTGGTCAACAGGCACCTAAATATCGTGGTTCTGACCTCCGACTGAAGGTTCGCTTATCCTTACAAGAGATCGCTACAGGTGTTACCAAGAAGTTTAAAGTGCGCAAAGACGTCACCTGTGAGCATTGTCATGGTACAGGTGCAGAAGGTGGAAGTGGCACAGAGACTTGTCCAAACTGTCATGGTTCTGGTGTAGAGATACGTACTCAACAAAGTATGTTTGGTATGATTCAGACCCAAACAGCCTGTCACGTATGTGGTGGAGAGGGTACGATCATCAAGAACAAGTGTACTCATTGTCAAGGTGAAGGTGTCGTTAAGGGTGAAGAAGTTGTCGAAATCAATATCCCAGCAGGTGTTGCAGAAGGTATGGTGGTCAACGTTCCTGGCAAAGGAAATGCTGGAAAGCACAACGGAGTGACGGGTAATATACAAGTGTATATCGAAGAGGAACCTAATGAAACATTCGTTCGTGACGGACAAAATGTTATCTATAACCTCCTACTCGACTTCCCAACGGCTGTCCTCGGAGGGCAAGTTGAGATTCCAACTATCGATGGAAGCAACGTAAAGATTAAAATTGAACCAGGCACACAACCGGGTAAGACACTTCGACTAAGGGGCAAGGGACTACCTGCCGTACAGGGTTATGGCACTGGAATTGGCGATCTTGTCGTACATATCAGTATCTATGTTCCAAAGGAGTTAACAAAGTCTGAGAAGAAAGCCATCGAGGAATTGCGTGACAGCGAGAACTTCCGTGGTGATAAGAATACGAAGCGTTCTATCTTTGAAAACTTCAAGAAATTGTTTAATTAATGCCTTCGATTCATTCTACAAGTCGACTAGCTGATTGTAAGATGAATGGTATTAGTCCCATTAGACTGTAACGGCTAATGGGACTAAATGTTATTATATCCATTGTCAAACACCCAAGATTACAAACATAACACACTACATGACTTACCAAGAAACAGTAGAATATCTGTTCAATAGCACCCCTGTTTTTGAGCATATTGGTGCTTCCGCATACAAAGAGGGATTGGAGACGACACACGCTCTAGACGAGCACTTTGGTCATCCGCACACCCACTTTCTCACCATTCACATCGCTGGAACGAATGGTAAAGGCTCATGTTCTCACACTTTAGCAGCCATCTTACAGGCTGAAGGATATAAGGTTGGGCTTTACACAAGTCCGCATCTTATTGACTTCCGGGAGCGTATCAAAGTAAATGGAAAGATGATTTCTGAACAAGAGGTAATCGATTTTGTTGAGCAAGAACGCAGTTTCTTTGAACCATTACATCCCTCTTTCTTCGAACTAACAACTGCTATGGCCTTCAAACACTTTGCTGACCAAAAGGTCGATATAGCAATTATTGAAGTGGGATTAGGTGGCAGGTTGGATTGCACGAACATTATAACTCCTATCCTTTCTATCATTACGAACATATCTCTTGACCATACTCAATTCCTCGGAAATACGCTTGGTGAGATTGCAACAGAGAAGGCGGGAATCATAAAACAAGGTGTACCAGTAATCATCGGAGAGGCTGTGCCCGAGACGCAAAAGGTCTTTCTGGCTAAGGCACAAACGATGGATTCATTGATTGTATTCGCTGAAGACATCCCAGCAGTACTCTCTTCGCAGGCTTTACCAAGTGGGGGACGTGCATACGAAACCCGTTTCTTCGGTCATATTAAGGGTGAGTTAGGAGGAAACTATCAAGAGAAGAATGCCAATACTGTACTTACTGCAGCCATGCACCTATATAATAAAGGTGTGATAAAGAATACAGAAAGTATAGAAAAAGGCTTTGCAAACGTTTGTGAGATGACTGGGCTCATGGGTAGATGGCAGACAATTCAAAAACAACCATTAGTAATTTGTGACACAGGACACAATGCTGGCGGATGGAAATATCTGTCTCAACAAATCAAGCATACGCCTTGCAAACAAAGAAGAATCGTCTTTGGTATGGTGGATGATAAGGACTTACACTCTGTTATGGGTATGTTACCCGATGATGCCGTGTACTACTGGACACAACCAAGTACGCATCGTGCCTTCCCTGTACATAAGGTTTTCGAAACAGCTGATGCTTACAACTTACAAGGAAAACAATATCCAACAGTAATGGAAGCCTATCGCGCAGCTCTTACTGATGCCAACAAAGATGACTTCATATTTGTTGGTGGGTCTAGTTATGTGGTTGCAGATCTACTAGCAGGCTTACAATAGAAATTCAAAAGGATATCTCTTATAACATTCACGAAGGATAGAAGTTTCCAACGAGACATGTGAATGCACAACAATGAAGAATAAGTCGGTATATAATGAAATGATTTTTTATTAATAGAAAACAATAGAAAGTAAAGAAAGAAACGCCCTTCTTAAACAGAGAAGAGCGTTTCTTCACGACAAGGAAAGGCTCTTATCCCATCAAAAAGAGCGTCTCTTCATTTTAAACTTGTTGTCTAATTCCATAAGAACAAACCCAAATTAAGAATCAGAAGAAGTATTCGATTATAAAAAGAAAAGCATTAAAGATATGCTGATTAAGCAATAAAAGCACTTCTGGAAAGCAAAGGAAAGAGTGTTGATTAATTGTTTTTAACACAATAGTAAATATCATTTCTTAAGGTTAAGTTTGTGACTTTCGTTTATTTTTATTTACTTTGCAATTCATTGAATTAGTAACTAAAAACAAACGTCATGGTAAATACCGCAGAGGCACAATATGTGTGTGGACTGAAGAAAGAGGACTTCCAGACCACTATTGATGGAAAGAAAACAGACCTCTATATCCTTAAGAACGCAAAAGGAAACGAAGTGGCAATCACGAACTATGGTGGTGCTATTGTCGCAATAATGGTTCCTGACAGAAATGGGAACCTATCCAATGTTATTCAAGGACACGATAATATTCAAGACGTTATCAATTCTCCCGAACCTTATCTATCAACTCTTATTGGACGATATGGCAATCGCATTGCAAAAGGAAGATTCCAACTCAATGGCAAAGAATATAAACTTGCTATTAACAATGGACCTAACTCTCTGCATGGAGGCAAACAAGGATTCAATGCCAAAGTGTGGGATGCAACACAGGTAAACGAACACGCTGTTGTGTTAAAATACACATCCTCTTATGGAGAAGAGGGGTACACAGGTGAGGTTGAAGTGTGGGTTGCCTATTCATTTACAAACGATAACGAGCTAGTTATCAAATACCTCGCTAAGTCAAATAAGAAGACTATCATCAACCTTACTAGTCATGGATTCTTCTCTCTGGCTGGTATTGCTAACCCAACACCCACTATCAATGACTTAGAATGTCAAATAAATGCTGATTTCTACTTGCCTATTGACGAGACTTCTATACCAACAGGTGAGATAAGAAAGGTGGCAGATACACCTTTTGACTTCCGTCAGATGAAACCCGTTGGACAAGATATTGATGCTGATAACGAACAGATTAAGAATGGAGCAGGTTATGACCATTGCTTCGTTCTGAACAAGAGGGAAGAGGGAGAATTGTCGTTTGCTGCACGGATCAAAGAGCCTCATAGCGGTAGAACAATGGAAGTTTATACAACAGAACCAGGCGTTCAGGTGTACACAGATAACTGGGCTGATGGATACAAAGGACAACATGGAGCAACCTTCCCACGTCGTAGTGCTATCTGTTTCGAGGCTCAACACTTCCCAGATAGCCCTAACCATCCTTATTTCCCATCAGTTATCTTGGAGCCATGTAAGGATTACACGCAGAAGACAATCTATAAGTTTGGAGTGGAGGAATAACCATCTTATGAATTAATAAACAAAAAAATAAAATAGACACAATGGAAAATCAAACAAAGAAGAAAGGAACTCTAGTGGCAATCATCACTATGATGTTCCTGTTCGCAATGATCTCTTTCGTCACCAACATGGCGGCACCTTTTGGCACAATCTGGAAACAACACTATGATTGGGCAGGTATGATGGGCAACATGATGAACTTTGCTGCATACCTATTCATGGGCATCCCAGCTGGTATGATGATTACTAAATACGGATACAAGAAGACTGCTCTTGTTGCCTTAGCATTGGGCTTTGTAGGTATTGGAGTACAATACGTTTCAAGTACTATGGATGGTAATTCTATCAGCACATACGTTGTTTACTTACTAGGAGCATTCATTTGCGGATTCTGTGTATGTATTCTTAATACTGTTGTCAATCCAATGCTTAACTTGCTAGGAGGCGGTGGTAACCGTGGTAACCAGCTCATTCAAACTGGTGGATCATTGAACTCTCTCGCAGCAACATTAACCCCTATGCTTGCGGGATCAATGATTGGTGAGATTACAAAAGACACTTCTCTGCAGGTAGTAACACCATTACTTCTTATCGCATTAGGTATCTTTGCAGCTTCATTTGTTATCGTCTGGTTCACCCAACTAACCGAGCCTGAAACAGAGCATGCAGATGTCATTGGTGGTGTTAAGGGTGCTTTGGCTTATCGCCAACTTGTTTTAGGAATTATTGCCATCTTCTTCTATGTTGGTGTAGAGGTGGGTATTCCTGGACAACTCTTATTCTATCTGAGTGAGCCAGTATCTGAAGGCGGTGTTCTTGGTAGTGCGGCTGTAGCTGGTCTCATTGCTGGTATATATTGGTTGTTAATGCTTGTTGGTCGTTTTGTAAGTGCTTTCATCAGCGGTAAAGTTTCTTCACGCACACAGTTAACAGTAACATCTGTAGTGGCTATTGCCCTCCTTTTAATTGCAATATTCACACCAGAAGCTAGCAAGATGAACCTTACAGTACCTAACCTTGCCGAGAGTACATTGATACATGCAGAAGTTCCAACAAAGGTATTGTTCATCATCTTGTGTGGAATTTGTACATCCGTAATGTGGGGCGTAATATTCAACCTCGCAACAGAGGGACTTGGGAAATACACAGCAACAGCCTCTGGTTTGTTCATGACTATGGTAGTCGGTGGTGGTGTCATGCCATTGATTCAGAACCTCATGGCAACTAAGATTGGTGATATTCAGAGCTATTGGCTAATCGTCGCAATGTTAGCTTATATCCTCTTCTTCGCTTTGATTGGCTCTCGCCCAGCTAAGAAAGCATAACAAGAATACCCTTTCTAATAGCAGATAATTCCTTTTGAATTGTCTGCTATTATAACATAAATGTAAGATAAAAACCCTAACAATCATTTTAAAATATACTAACTAACATGGACATAGAATTTGTAAGAAGTCGTTTCATTAAACATTTTGACGGCAAAACTGGTAACATTTATTTTTCACCAGGACGTATTAATCTCATTGGTGAACATACAGATTATAATGGAGGTTTCGTATTCCCTGGTGCCGTAGATAAGGGTATCATGGCAGAAGTAAGACCTAACGGAACAGATACTATAATGTGTTACTCTATCGACTTGAAAGACCGAGTTGAATTTAAGGTAGACGATCCAAAAGGTCCACGCGCTACATGGGCACGATTCATCTATGGCATGGTTCAGGAGTTTAAAGCACTTGGTGTTGATGTAAAAGGATTTAATATTGCCTTTGCTGGTGACGTTCCTCTCGGTGCTGGTATGAGCTCTTCTGCTGCTATGGAAAGTTGTTTTGGCTGTGCTCTGAATGATTTGTTTGCTGATAACAAGATTTCTAAATGGGATATTGCATTGGCAGGGCAGGCTACAGAACATAAATACATCGGTGTTAACTGTGGTATTATGGATCAATTTGCAAGCGTCTTTGGCAAAGAAGGAAAGCTCATGCGCCTTGATTGTAGGAGTCGTGAATTTGAGTACTTCCCATTTGATCCAAAAGGTTACAAGTTGGTTCTCGTAAACTCAAAGGTTAAACATGAGTTGGCAGGAAGTCCTTATAATGATCGTCGTAAGAGTTGTGAGAATGTTGTAGCAGCACTTGGTAAGCATTTCCCTGATAAGAAGTTCGAGACATTGCGAGATGCTAATTGGGAAGAACTAGAGGCTGTAAAAGCAGAAGTTAGTGCCGAGGATTATCAGCGCGCACATTTCGTACTGGGCGAGAAAGATCGTGTACTTGCTGTTTGCGATGCTCTTGTTGCTGGTGACTATGAGACAGTTGGACAGAAGATGTACGAGACGCACTATGGTCTAAGCAAGGAGTATGAGGTTAGCTGTGAGGAACTTGATTATCTCAATGATGTTGCTAAAGAGAATGGTGTTACTGGTTCTCGTATCATGGGAGGCGGTTTCGGTGGTTGTACGATTAACCTCGTAAAAGACGACTTGTACGAGACATTCATTGAGAATGTAACCGAGAAGTTCAATGCAAAATATGGACACAAACCAGAGATCTATCCTGTAATCATCAGTGAAGGCTCTCATAAGGTTTGTTAAATCTGATAGTTATAATTGAAAAAGTATAAGCCATAAGCTCATAAAGACTTATGGCTTTTTACTTTGCGAAAGTCAAAATAAACGGATAAAAACGTGATTAAATAATAAAAAATAGTAATTTTACATCTCTATTATAAATGTCTACAACATGAATGAATATTACCAAGGAGAACCCAAAATATTAGTCTCCGTGGATTGTATAGTCCTAGGATTTGAAAACAAAAAGCTTAAACTACTTGTCGGTAAGCGTAAAGTAGAACCAGAAAGTGGCAGATTGTCTTTGTATGGAGGATTTGTAAAAGAAGATGAGAGCTTGAAAGAGGCTGCTAATCGTGTATTATATCAATGCACAGGTATTAAGAATCCCTACATGAGACAAGTAGGTGCTTTTGGTGAAATAGATCGTGATCCAGGTGATCGAGTTATCTCCATCGCCTATTGTGCACTCATCAATGCAACAGATTATAACCATCAAGCTATGGAGGAAAATGACCTACAATGGCTTGAATTAGACCATCTAGAAGATCTATATGGCGATCACCAAAAGATGGTGCAACTAGCTTTGGAACAGTTACGCAAGCTCCTCAACAATGCTCCTATTAGCTTTAGTCTGCTGCCCAAACTATTTACTTTGACCCAATTGCAACATGTTCATGAAGCGATCTTAGGTACAGAGGTTGATAAACGTAACTTTAGGAAGCGCATTAAACAAGTTGATTTTATAGAACAAACGAGTCTTATAGATAAAGTAACTAGTAAAAGGGGAGCCCTTCTATATCGCTTCAACAAGCAAGCATATAAGGATTGTTCTGTTTATAAACTATAAGTATGCTGAAAAGTAGAATAACTCTATTATGATCTTAAAATACTATTAGCAGCATCTAAAAACATTTTTATAAAAATGTAAGTTTATTATTTTGAGGTCTCCACATTTATCTCTATATTTGCATTATCAAATTTAAATCCAATCTATATGAATGACAAGGAACTGATGAACCGCGCAGCGGACAACATTAGAATTCTAGCAGTCTCAATGGTAGAGAAAGCCAAGTCTGGACACCCTGGAGGTGCTATGGGCGGAGCAGACTTTATCAACGTTCTTTTCTCTGAGTTTCTCGTTTATGACCCAGATCAGCCAGAATGGACTGGACGCGATCGCTTTTACCTCGATCCTGGTCACATGTCTCCTATGCTCTATGCAGCGCTAACACTTCAAAGGAAGTTCACAATTGATGACATCAAACAATTCCGTCAATGGGGATCTATCACCCCAGGACACCCTGAGCGTGACTTAGCACACGGCATAGAGAACTCTTCTGGTCCATTAGGACAAGGACATGCCTATGCTGCAGGTGCTGCTATAGCAGAGAAGTTCCTTGAGGCTCGACTTGGTCACACTATGATGCAACACAAAATATATGCTTACATCTCTGATGGCGGAGTACAAGAAGGCATCAGTAGTGAAGTCGGAAGATTGGCAGGAAATCTAGGTCTTAATAACCTCATCATGTTCTATGACGCTAATGATATCCAACTTTCAACAGAATGTGGGGCTGTTATGTGCGAAGATACAGCAATGAAGTATCAGGCATGGGGATGGAATGTCATAAAGATAGATGGTAATGATCCAGAAGCTATCCGTGCTGCACTTATCGCTGCAAATAAGGAGGAATTACGCCCAACCCTTATTATTGGTGAAACAATAATGGGTAAAGGAGCCTTGCAAGCTGACGGCAGTAGCTATGAACATAACATAAAGACTCATGGAGCACCACTTGGTGGTGAAGCCTATACGAATACTATTAAGAATCTTGGTGGAGAGCTTAATGACCCTTTCAAAATATTCCCAGAAGTACAAAAATTATACGATAAACGCAATGCAGAATTAAGGCAGATTGTAGCAAAGAGACACGCTGATGAGGCTGAGTGGAAGAAACATAATCCATCAAAGGCAGAGCAAATGCAACAGTGGTTCTCAGGTAAAGCTCCTAAAATAGATTGGAATGGTTTAGTTCAAAAACGTGATATTCCAACACGCAATGGTTCTGCAGCATGTCTTGGAGTAATTGCAGAGCAAGTACCTAATATGATAGTTTCTTCTGCAGACCTCAGTAACTCTGATAAGACAGATGGTTTTCTGAACAAGACTCATTCATTTACTCGTGGCGATTTCAGTGGTGCTTTCTTCCAAGCTGGCGTAAGTGAATTAGCTATGGCATGTATGTGTATCGGTATGATGCTACATGGTGGTGTTATCACTGCAATGGGAACATTCTTCGTTTTCTCAGACTATATGAAGCCTGCTATTCGTATGGCAGCACTCATGCAAGTACCTGTAAAATTCGTATGGAGTCACGATGCTTTCCGCGTTGGTGAAGATGGACCTACGCATGAGCCAGTAGAGCAGGAAGCACAGATTCGCTTGATGGAGAAGTTACAGAACCATGCTGGTCAAGATTCTGTACGCGTTCTTCGTCCAGCCGATAGTGATGCTGCAACCATCTGTTGGCAGATGGCTATGGAGAATATGGATACGCCTACGGCACTTATCTTCTCACGTCAGAATGTAAAGAGCTTACCAGAAGGAACTAATTATGAGGGAACACGGAAGGGTGCATATATAGTCAAAGGATCAGACGAAGATTACGATGTTATCCTTGCAGCAAGTGGTTCGGAAGTATCGACCTGCGTCGATGGAGCAGAATTACTACGCAAAGATGGAATAAAAGTCCGTGTGGTTAGTGCTCCTTCAGAAGGACTTTTCCGCCGTCAAAGCAAAGAGTATCAAGAAGATATTTTACCCCGAAATGCAAAGATTTTCGGTCTAACTGCAGGTTTACCTGTTACCCTTGAAGGTCTCGTTGGAGCAAATGGAAAAGTCTTCGGACTCAATAGTTTTGGATTCTCAGCACCCTATAAAGTACTGGATGAGAAACTCGGTTTTACCCCAGAGAATCTATACAAACAAGTCAAAGAATATCTAGCACAATAGTTTAACTTGAGCCACCTGTCCCCCAAGACAGGCTGGTTCGTAAAACCTAAACAGCTTATGGAAATAAAAAAAGTAGGAATAGCTTGCGACCACGCAGGTTTCCCATTGAAGCAATTTGTTATCCAATATTTGGAACAACACAAGTATGCATATAAGGACTTTGGTTGTAATAGTGATTTAAGCTGTGATTATCCAGATTACGCCCATCAATTAGCAGAGGCCATTGAAAATGGTGAGGTCTATCCAGGTATTGCTATCTGTGGGAGTGGAGAAGGTATGGCAATGACACTAAACAAGCATCAAGGTATACGAGCAGGATTAGTTTGGAACAAGGATGTTGCAGAGTTAACGCGCCAGCACAATGATGCAAATGTAGTTGTCCTTCCTGGTCGCTTCATTGATAATAAGACAGCGGAGAAGATTCTTGATGAGTTCTTCAAAGCAAGTTTTGAAGGTGGTAGACATGAGCGCCGAGTAAAGAAAATAGCAATTCTATAAGATTTAAAAAGAATAGAATATATCTTTTGAACTACCCCTAAAGAGATACAATTACGACCATGGTAGATTTATCATGGGTGGAATTAAATCTTTATATCAAGGATAACTAGCAATGAAATCAAAATAGTAACGCTAGTCAGTAAAGAAGGAGAAAGTAATCATAAAGTATAAAGAAGGTGTCTGGAATTATATTCTAGACACCTTTTCGTATAATTAATAACTATTTTTCTTCTTTTCCAACAGGGAATGTTTCTTCTTCAGGCAAGTGGAAACGATAACTACGATTGAACACTTCTCCTACCTTATTAATCTCTAGGAAAGTTGTTCCTCCACCTCCGAAAGACCCCGAGAGATAGGCTATATTATCTTCCAAATCAATGTATCCCTTTTGGCGTAGCATCCTTAAAGCTGCAATAAACATCTCTTGGCTAGATTTATGTTGCTGTTGGTGAATGGCAATAACACCATAACTAAGGTTCAACCAACGCTGTACCTTCTCCTTATAACAAATAGCTAACACGGGGTTAGGACCACGGAAAGCTGCAAGGTTACGAGCTGTCAAACCAGTTTCACTATCAGTTACAATACCTTTCACTCCCAACTGCTCTGTCGCCTCAATAGCACTTTTAGACAGAAATTCACGCTGGTCATTAAGGTTTGTCATAGGAACGTTTATATGTCCACGCTGGTGTGCATCAGCTTCAGCAGCTTCAGCTATGCGAGCCATAGTCTGTACAGCCTCAATAGGGTACTTACCACTAGCAGTCTCACCACTTAACATCAATGCATCTGTGTGGCTATAGATTGCATTGGCGATATCTGTCACCTCTGCACGGGTAGGTCGTGGATTGTTAATCATGGTGTGTAGCATCTGAGTAGCAACAATCACAGGTTTCTTTTTCAAAATACACTTGTTGATAATACTACGTTGAATACCAGGAATTTGTTCAATTGGCACTTCAATACCTAAATCACCACGTGCAATCATAATACCGTAAGAGGCATCGATTATTTCATCAATATTATCAACTCCCTCTTGATTCTCAATCTTCGAAATGATTTTAATATCCGAGTTATGCTCATCAAGTATCTTTTGAACTTCCAAAACATCAGCAGCGGAGCGCACAAAAGAGTGTGCAATAAAGTCAATATCCTCCTCTATTGCCAAAAGAATATTTCGCTTATCTTTCTCTGTTAAAGCCGGTAACTCAATATGCTCACCAGGTACATTTACGCTCTTATGTGACCCTAAATCACCTTCGTTCTGTACCTGTGCAACCAACATAGGACCAGAACTCTCGACAACTAACATATCCAAAGCACCATCATCAAAAAGCACATGATCACCAACTTTTACATCACGAGCAAAGTCTGGATAAGAAACGTTTATGATATCTTTCGTTGTATCGACTTCTGGGCGACCAAAGATCTTCACCATATCACCTACTTTATAATGAATAGGATTATCTGTCCCAGTTGTTCTTACTTCTGGACCTTTTGTATCTATCAGGAGAGCGAGGTGTGGAGACACTGTACGTGTGTTACGAATAATCTCACGAATCCCATCAGGAGTTGCATGAGCCGTATTCATACGAACAACATTCATACCTGCAAAGAAAAGTTTCCTAAGGAAGTCAACATCACAACGTCTGTCACTAATTGAACATACTATCTTTGTTTGTTTCATAATTTGAGTGTTATTGTTTAATTCGACATAGCTGAAAATATAATATATAAGAGTGAAGATAAGATCAAAATACCAACAAACAAAATTGTAAAAACGACTATTGTTGTCTTCCCTACTCCACTTATAGACTTATAGTTTTTCGTCTGTAATATTGCCTTATTTGCGACATTATCCATGAGAACAGACGACGAATCCTGCACAGCTTGTGCATTTGAAGCACCTTGTACGAACTGTTCTGTATTAGGAGTAGCAACAACCATATTCTCTCCACAATAAGGACAATTACACTTCAAAGTCTTTCCTCCTTCTGATGTTATCACGAAAGAACGATGACAATGTTTACAAATAATTTGAAATTGCATTCTCTACTTACCTCCTTTCATTCGTTTTATCTAACGTCATCAATAAGGACATGTCCATCTGTTACCTGAACTTTAATCTTTCTAAACACCGTTATACCATGCTCTGATAAGCGAACTTTATACCAGTCATCACCTAATGGCGTAATTTGTAGATTACGACGCAATTCATCAAAATCGTACTCATTATTGAAATTACCAAAGGCAGCCCACCATTCACCCCATACATCTTCACCCTCATCATAAGCGTCAACCCCAAACACCATTTGTTGACAATATGGGGTTAAATAACGTACATAGTAACTTGGATCGCCTGATATAAATACAGCTTTCCGATAGAATGAATCTAGAAAAGAACACACAGACTTCTGTTCATCAGCCTTGCGTTTTACCGCAGCTTCCTGTATCTGCTGCTTTGTACGGATTTGCATAACAGAGTCTGCATGAGCCTTACGTTGTGCTGCAAAAAGTTTCCTTTCATTCTCTTGCTGTTGCTGCCAATAAATAAAGCCAAAGGTAGCAAAACCTCCAAGAAATAGGACAATTAACACACATAACAGAACCTTTATAGAAGAATTGTCCCCGCCTTTATCCTGCACATCATAATTAGTTGACTGTACAGAAGGCATTACTGGCTGGGCTATTGCAGGCAAATTTACAAGTAAAGGCTGCCCACAATAAGGGCAATTACAATGCATCCTATCGCTTCCATCACTGGTAATAGCAAATGAACGATGGCACTTATTACAAGTCACTTGATACTGCATCACCTATTTTTCTGCAAATTTAAATATTTTATTTCATACTTGGAAATGTTTTAACCAATAATCTATAAGAGAAAACGAGGGCACCAGAGAAGTTTCCCTTGTTTCTTTTTTATACTTTTTATAAGGACTATCTACATCTTAAAAGGAACCATTCTCTCTTCCAATCAATGCTCTTCAATATTTGAGAAGAAACTCTAATACAAATAACATTAGACTATTTTTTCGCACGAAATAGTATAGTTTTTTGATAAAAATAAACTATTTTTTCTTTGACATATACATACTTTCTTATTTACTTAGATGCACCTTTCCTATGTAATAGGCATATCTTATAAGATAGACGAATGTGACGTATAATAGAATTTATGGTTATCAATAGCCGAAAAGAGCATAATAAAAGAGGAGCGTCACATCTCGTGAGGCTCCTCTCTCCTTCATTTAAATAACTCTCTGATTGTTACATCTCTTTTAATCCTTAGTGTTCTTTTCTCTTTCTTATGAAATCCTCTTTCACAATCTAAAACCTTTTAAGATGAACTAATTACTATCAATATCTAGTCTCTAGTATTTAAACCTTTTTTGAGTCTTGTCATTAAATAGCTTGTCAGCTATGTTTTGTAACTCTCTAATTAAGTTTTCTAGTGGTTGTTTTAGTATTTACACCTATTTTTATAACTCTCTTTTAATTCTTTATTTATCTATGTCCACCAAAGACAGAACCATTGTTTGATGATCCTCCACCCATTGATCGGTTACCACCGAACGACGAACCATTACCGAAACTACCTCTTGGTGTACTGAAAGATGGGCTTGGATTGCCAAAAGAACGTGTTGGTTCATTACCTCTAGTAGCATTTCCGAAGCTATGACCTGCACCAAATCCACTATTGTTATTAGGGCGTGTAACAGTTGTACGGGTAGAACTTTCACGTGGCTCATAAGTACGATTCATACCCATAGAACCCTCAAATGTACTCCGTTGTTGATTTCCGAAGCTGCGTGGACGATTGTCTTGTGGATAATTATAATCGTATGAGCTGTAATTGTTGTAACCCCTGTTATAATATCCTCGATTGAAGTTGTCACGCATACCATAATAGTTACTATTGTTTCTTCCGTAGAAGAGATCTCTGCCATAATACCAACTTCTATCACCATTCATACGCCAACTATGAGCTCCACGATAAGCAGAATAGAAACTTGGACGACCGAAGTAATAGTAATCACGACGTGGATATCTTGCGTAAACACTGAAGTGCCAGTAACCAGCATCCCACCTTAATGGGCGATAGAAGTAATTAGCTTCTATGTAAGCTCTATATTGCCAATCGCAGAGGATGTAGTTGAAATCCATATTACGATGCGTCCAGTTAGCTCCATAGAGGTCAACCATAGAGTTTACACTCATGAGGTAATCGAGGTTTATCTCGTATGCGGCTTCATATTGCTCCTCGGTCAGATTTAATTCATAAGCCATCTTGTCCGTTAAGAAGAGGGCTTGTATGCGAGCCTGCTCGTAACTCATAGCATTTGCAGAGGCACTGAGAACAAGTGTTGCAATGAGTGTTAATATAAGCTTCTTCATACTTTTTCAATCTTTATAGGTGAATAACTAGGGGTGTTAGAGAGGCTTTTGCCATCCAATCCCTGTCTTCATGTTGCAAAGGAACAAATATTATTTAGCATCCTAAAAGGATTTCCCCTACATAGAGGGGGATTTTCCCTAAAGGTGTATAATATGTTGGAAAAGGAAGATATACCCCTAATATAATAAGGTGTAATCCTAAAGTCGAAGAAGAAATATTCGTTTGCTATTTCCCTTTTTTTTATTAACTTTGCAGGAGAGAATATGTGTATGTAGATTGTAAAAGTCTTATTTTACTTCTTGCTGCACAGCCTATGTCTATTTAAAGAATTAGCTTTATAATATGAAAAAACTTCTTTTATCCTTGTCTGTCATTCTACTCACAAGTGTATTGAGGGCGCAATCTTGGGAAGGAGACAATAGAGATACATCCCGTGTACAGTTACTTAAAGGATTAGAATATACACTGGAGTTGCAAGGGAGTTTCTCGAAAGGGAAAACTCCTTTGTGGCTGAATGCTAATAAGTATGGATTGAGTTCTTTGGATGTAATGAATGGCTATATGCGTGGGGCAATAGAGCGCCCCTTGAATATAGATGCAGGACACAGGTTTGGAGTTGGCTATGGTGTTGATGTGATTGCACCAGTAAACTATACTAGTAAAGTTATTATTCAACAAGCCTACTTAGAAGGAAGTTGGTGGCATGGAACGTTGACTATTGGAGCAAAGGAACAACCAATGGAAATGAAGAATGCTGATTTAAGTACAGGTTCACAGACTTTGGGCATTAATGCCCGACCGATTCCACAAGTGCGATTAGCACTCGGTGACTATTGGACCTTACCATTTGCTAATGGTTGGCTACACCTTAAAGGACACATAGCTTATGGTATGTTGACCGATAAGAACTGGCAACATGACTTCACTCGTTTGCAGTCAAAATATTCTGATAAGGTGCTTTTTCATTCTAAAGCTGGTTACTTGAAGATTGGAAACGAGGAAGTGTTCTGCCCTTGGTCATTAGAGATGGGACTAGAGATGGTATCACTTTTTGGAGGAATCTCTTATCTTCCTGATGGGCATGGGAATCTTATTCCATCGAAAGGCAGAACTGGTGTACGTGACTTCTGGTATGCCTTTTTACCTGGAGGAGCAGACAATGGAGAGACAACCTACCAAAACGTGGAGGGTGATCAACTAGGAAGTTGGGGCATGCGATTAAACTATGAAGGTGAATGGAGTTGTGTTTCCGTCTATGCGGATAAGTTCTTTGAAGACCATTCTTCAATGTTTCAGTTAGATTATGATGGTTATGGAGAAGGAACGGAATGGCAACAAAAGAAGAAACGACGTTATTTGTTGTATGATTTTAAGGATTGGATGTTAGGTTTTGAGTATAAGTATAAACCAGACCATTGGCTGAATAACGTTGTTGTTGAATATATTTATAGTAAGTATCAGAGCGGTCCAATCTATCATGACCACACTATCACAGTGCCTGACCATATAGGAGGAAAAGACAACTACTATAATCATTACATCTTTCCAGGCTATCAGCATTGGGGGCAAGCAATGGGTAATCCGCTTTATCGATCGCCTATCTATAATGAAGATGGTACTATTTATTTCAAAGACAATCGCTTTATTGCATTCCACTTAGCCTTAGGTGGGCATCCTACAGACCGTCTTAAGTGGCGCTTTCTAGCGACTTGGCAAGAGGGATTGGGAACTTATGAAAAACCTTATACACATAAGAAGCATAATGTTAGTTTGCTAGGTGAAACCTCTTATATGTTTAATAGAAGTGAAACAAGTAATTGGTTAAGAGGTACAGAAGTAAAGTTGGGTATTGGGACTGACTTTGGTGGTATTCTTGAAGGTCCTAATTATGGCTTACAACTAACGCTTAGTAAACGTGGATTGCTGAATAAATAAGGTATAGATTGTTGAATGTTTATAATACGCAAAAGATATGTTTAAATCAAATAAATTAATTTTTCTGTTACCAGTGTTAGCTCTTCTCTTTTCTTCATGCAGCTTGGAAACTGATAATGACGCTGGTGATTTAGAGGGAATGTGGCATTTAGTTCGAATCGAGGAGTCTGTAACAAATACACACACAGATGTGAGTAACGAAGTAATATTCTGGTCGTTTCAAGCAAAACTCTTACAGCTAGAAGATAAAACCGGTACACACAATAGTTTTCTTTATCGTTTTAATATCAACAATAATCAGTTGGTATTGTCTTCACCTTACCTTTTTGATCGTGAAAATGGCGATCATCTGCTCACAACTTATGACTCTTCTTTGAGTTTATATGGCGTAAAAAACTTAACACCAATATTCAATATAGAAAGATTAAAGGGAGATAAATTGATATTAGGTGATGGTAGTGTAAGACTCTATTTTTATAAGTTTTAAAACCTTGTGATATATTAGTAATGTCATTATTCACTTTGAAAAGGAGACAAACCCTTCTGTTTTATCCTCATGTCTAACATATAATTGAATAAGATATAACAGATGATATCAATGGAAATTATCCATGTGACAAGAAGATGATTGAACAATGCTATATTAATAACAATGTATAAAAGTGCAAGCGAGAGGATGCTGAGTAATGTTTGACGTTGTGTAAGTCCAGTACGGATGAGTTTATGATGTATATGATTCTTATCAGGTCGAAAAAGAGGCTTATGGTGTAATAATCGTACGATAATAACCCTAAACACATCAAAAACAGGTACAATTAATAATGTTACTGAAAGAATAATTGAATCTTTCTGATAGGGCATAACATGTGGATTATACATACAGAATTTAACCATCAAAACACCTAGAATATATCCAAGTGTTAGACTACCAGAATCACCCATGAATATCTTTTGTCCTCTTTCCACTCTACCGAAAAGATTATAATAAAGGAAGGGAATAAGTACACCCATCAGTCCTGCAATTAAGATACAATAGATTCCTAGATTCTCACGAAGGAAAAGGAAGAAGAGTCCACATAATGCAATAAGAACCAAACTTGCCGATAGTCCATCAATACCATCAATAAGATTGATAGCATTCATAACGAATACTAAGACACCAATGGTCAGTAACATTCCTCCCCACATAGGTAGTTCATAGATACCTAAGAAACCATAGAGGTTATTAATGTATAGATAGGAAATAGGTAATAAGCACGCTGCAATTATTTGCATGAGCAGTTTCGCTCTTGCACGAACACCAAATATATCATCAATCAGTCCTGTCAGATAAATAACAGTAATGCCTAAGCCAAAGAATACACTCCATGGGCTTATAGCAATCTTGTTCCCTTTGCTAGTATAAGACCATACGAGTAATGCAACAATAGAAGCAATAAGCATACTAGGTAAGAACGATACCCCACCTAAACGCGGGATAGCATTCTTGTGTACCTTACGTGCGTTGGGAGTATCATACAAATGCTTTTTCTTGCAAAAAGATAGTATTTGTGGAATCATAAAGAATCCACAGATAGCACTCATGGTAAAGGCAAAAAGGCTGATTAAAGTGTATGTCGACATATCGTTTATAATCTTATATTTAATAAAACTCAATATTTGTAATTATATTGTATTCGAGTATTGGAAAAAGTAGAATAAATCTCTTCTAATAATTGTTTTTACGAAATCTTCTTACCATGAATGGTTGTTTGTTATTTTCTTTTTGTACATTTGTAGCTAAAGAATACTAATGGAGTCGTCATGAGGCTTAGGCTGTGAACGGTTCTTTTAAGTATTTTTTGTAAAATACATCTTAGATATCAATGTGATGGAACGTATTGACATATCAGTTTTAATGGCCGTTTATAAGAAAGATAATCCTGCTTTCCTTCGTGAAAGTTTAGAGAGTATCTTTACGCAGACTGTGGAGGCTGGTGAGGTTGTTCTATTAGAGGATGGACCCTTGACAGAGGCGTTGTATGATGTTATAAAGTTATATCAGTCAAAATATCCGGCGTTAAGAGTGGTGGCGTATCCCATGAACCGTGGGTTAGGAAAGACCTTAAATGATGGCTTACAGTTATGTAAATACGATATTGTAGCCCGTATGGATGCGGATGATATATGCAAGTCTAATAGATTTGAAACAGAGTATAACTGGCTAAAGGCACATGAAGACTATGACGTGATAGGCTCTTGGGTAGATGAGTTTACCAAGGATAAGACGCAAGTCAGGTCGATAAGGAAAGTGCCTGAACAGTATGAAGATATAAAGAAGTATGCTCGTTATAGATGTCCTGTTAATCATCCGACAGTGATGTATAGGAAGGCTGCAGTGCAGGCAGTAGGTGGTTATCTCACAGAGTATTTCCCTGAAGATTATTTCCTTTGGTTGCGAATGTTAAAGAACGGCTGTAAGTTTCATAATATTCAGCAGTCTTTGTTGTGGTTCCGATATTCAGAAGCGACTGTGGCAAAGCGAGGCGGCTGGTCTTATGCTTGTGATGAGGTACGCATATTGGTAAGAATGCTGAAGATGGGGTACATCCCCTTTCATATATTCTGCCAAAGTGTTGTTATCCGATTTACCACCCGCATAATGCCTTTACCTATTCGTCAGCGCCTATATAATCTGATAAGAAAGACATAAGACAGCCTTATTGAGTAAACAAGGAGGGCATCAATGGTATCCACAAAGAGTTAGCACAATAAAACAGCTAACAATGCGTTACTATTTAGATGTTACAGTTAATGGTTAAAGATAAATACAGAATAAATTATAGATTCAATGGAAGACAATAAGAAGGAGAGTGTTGCAGTCAGTTCCTTTCTCAAGAAGCTCAAGCATGATTGGCTACGTTATGTAATCGTGTTTGTCGTTGCTTTGATAGGTTCTATCTTAGTGATTCTACCTGTCCCACGCTATTATAAGTGCGACATATCGCTCGCTCCAGAGATGGATAATACTGAGAACGGGGGGAAACTAAGCTCTATTGCCTCTTCCTTTGGCGTAGATCTTGGTGATGTAGCATCTGGTAATGCTTTGCAACCCAGTCTTTATCCAGACTTGATGAAGTCGAATGAGTTTATAAAGAGTCTGCTACAGATTCCTGTAGAGACAAAAGATGGGTCGGTGAAGGCAAGTTACTATGATTATCTTTACAGTCATCAGAAAGACTCACCATACGGTAAGGCAATCGGATGGATAGCGAAGAAGTTTGGTGATAACGATAGTCTTGCCACTGCAACAGAGCCTGTTAACCCCTTTATGCTCAATAAGAAGCAAGACGAAATATTCTCAAAGATAAAGGGAAACATTGCATGTGACATTGATATCAAGACTGGTCTGATAACGATTTCAGTGGAAGATCAAGACCCATTGATTAGTGCAACGATTGCTGATTCGGTACGAGCTAAACTACAGGACTTCATCACCAACTATAAAACAAACAAGATGAAGAATGACGTGAAGTATTATACAAAGTTGGTAGCAGAGGCGAAGACGAAGTATGAGAACGCACGTCAGAAGTATGCTTCCTTCTCTGATGCCAACCAAGATGTTATCTTGCAAGAGCTTCAGTCACAACGTGATGACTTGGAGAATGATATGCAGTTGAAGTTTAATGCTTATAGTGCGCTGAGCACACAACTACAGAATGCACAGGCAAAGTTACAGGAGCATACCCCTTCCTTTACCATTGTTCAGAGCGCATCAGTGCCTGTCAAGCCTGCAGGACCAAAGCGGATGGCCTTCGTCTTCATCGTTGTTTTCCTTAGTATGATGGTTACGTTCGTTGTATGTAACTTCTCATTGTTGTTTGGTGGAGCAAAGGGCGAATAATTGATGATAACTGTTAAGGATATAATAACTCGTATCAACTCTTCTTCTATATCACGAAGAATGGGGAAGGGGCTGGTATGGTCGTTTACAGGAACGGCTTTAGCGAAGTTCCTTACCTTAGTCGTAGGCATCATCTGTGCCCATATCTTGCAGAAAGAAGCATACGGAGAGTTCTCTATGGTACGCTCCACTATTAATATGTTCATCGTCCTTGGCTCTGCAGGCTTAGGTGTTACGTCGACTAAGTATATAGCAGAATATAGGGAGAATCAGGCTGATAAGATTCCAGCTGTCTATGCTGCAACAAACTGCTTTGGCCTTTTAATGGCTATCATCACGGCAATCTTGATACTGTTAGGTGCACCGTTCATTGCTAATAATATCCTTCACCATGCAAGTATTGTATTACCTGTAAGAGTAGGAGCGGTGTTGTTGTTCTTTTCTATTATCAATGGCGTACAGAATGGGGCCTTGATGGGCTTCGAGAACTTTAAGGCTATTGCTATTAACACACTGTTGGGAAGTATCTTGGAGTCGGTCTTGACCATCCTTGGTGCTTATTATTTTGGGGTAAATGGAGCTGTACTTGGTTTCGGGATGGGTTTCATCTTGATTTTTGTTATGAACCATCTCTCCATTAATAAGAACTTTTCTGCTATTCAGATAAAGAAGTTAAGCATAAAGAACCTCCGTCTGAAGGATTTCTCTATCTTGTACACTTACAGTCTGCCAGCGGCACTCTCTTCCCTACTTATCGCTCCTTCCTTCTGGTTGATACGTTCCATACTTGTCAGGACAGATGGCTTCCGAGAGCTTGCAGTGTTTGAAGCAGCCGACCAATGGAAAGTTATTATCTTGTTCATTCCCACCGCCTTCAGTCAAATAGTTCTTCCTATCCTGTCCAGTCTACATAAGAAAAAGACCTCCTTTGTGTCTACTTTGAAGTATAATATGCTGATAGTAGGTGTTACAGCATTGTTATTGGCAATAGGCGTAATGCTATTCGGTGGTTTTATCATGCGCCTGTATGGTACGACCTATAATAATTCAGCCCCCTTACAGATACTGGCTATCTCAACAATCTTCTCTGCTTTAGCTAACGTTCTTGAGATGGCTGTGTATAGCTTGGGCAAGATGTGGCAATGTTTTGGTATCAATGTCGTGTGGGCAATATTGTTGATAGGATGCACATACATCCTTTGTCAGAGAGGTAGTGGGGCTAATGGGCTGTCTATGGCAGTATTAGTTTCCTATATCGTATCTTTCTTCATGTTCTTAGTTTACACATTCTTTGTTGTTAGGAAGGAGGTAAAGTGATGTCAGAGAAAGTACGTTATACGTTGTTTGCACTCTTTCTTTTCCTTACACAGATACTGGGTACGGGTATTGTTCCTATGGGGTTATTTGCCCTTTCATTGTTAATGATACTCTCGCCCACCACCTTCTTAAGAAATCTAAGGTACACTCCAATCTTCTTTCTGTTTATTTGTCTATCCTTGGGTGTCGGGATCTATTTCGCATTATGCAATGGTCTGAAGTCTTGGAATATAGCTTATTGGGGACAGTTCTATTTTCTTTGCATCCTTCTCATGGGTGTTAAGGATAAGAAATCGTGCTTGGAAGCGTTGCGCATCTTCGTCTTTATCATCTTTATCCTTGACTTTGGCACTAATCTCTTATTCCTTGTAGGAGTGAATGTACCATGGACTGAACTGCCACCAGTGCGCCCTGGCGAGGCACTTGCACGTTTCCCTGGTTTTAAGGGTAATGCTTTATATTCGGGAAGTGTCACCTTCGTGAGTGCTTGTTATATGCTTAATCAGAAGAAGGTGAATAAGCTTGTCTTCTACATAGGACTTGCGTCGATGATAGGCAACCTTATCTTATCTGGTTCTTATCGCTATCTTATCATCGGTGCAGTCGTTGCAACGATGTATTACCTACGCTTGTATAGAAATAAGATAATGATGGTCGGGCTGTATGTGTCAAGTATTATCGTTGTGTTTATGGCAACACTTGTCACAATGTTCTCTAATCTAAGCAACTTCTATCGGGCGTTTATTTGGTTCCATTTCATAAAGGAGATAGGCAAAGACCCATGGATAGGACATGGCTTCTTCAATATCCATTTGGATGAAAACCAAGACTTTAGTACACCTTCTCATTTGATAGCCAATGGCGTGACCGAGTCATGTATCCTAACTATTGGCTATAGCTTTGGTGTCATAGTCTTGTTATTTTTCCTCGTAAGTATTGTCAAGACATTATTAAGATATAAGGCATACCGACGTTATTCAGTAGAATTAGGATTGTTTATCGGTCTAACCTTGGATCTATTCTGGGGTGGAAGCTTCGATAACACCTATACCTTTGCATTATTGATATTAAGTTGGTATCTGATTAATGAGACCGCTTGTAAAAGAGAACTGAATGAAGACATTCACGATAATAATACCGACGTATAATAATCTCGACCTTTTCAAGAGTGCGTATAGTTCTGTATGTAAGCAAGACTTCAAGGACTATGAGATTATAGTAGTAGATGATTCCGAAGATTCATCTATATCGGATTACGTGTCAATGGTCAATGATTCATCTATCGTTTATCGGCATCATATACCCTCAGCAGGCGCTGTTAATAATTGGAACAGTGGCTTACAGTTAGCAAGCGGTAGGTTTGTTATTGTGTTACATCACGATGAGGCTTTCGAAGAAGACGATTATCTGACTTCATTAAATGAGCATTTTCAAATGGGATACGACGTAGTTGTGACTCGTGTAAAGGTCTTCAATGGTGGAGTACTTAAGCCTAATGTATTCTCAGGAGCTGTGATGAGGCTCTTCACGGGCTTTCCTTCGCTCCTTTTCCTTTGTAATGTCATTGGTCCTTGCTCTTGTGTCGCTTTTAGACGAGAGTATCTAACCTACTTTGATAGCCGACTCCGCTGGCTTGTTGATGTTGATTGGTATTATCGTCTACAAAAGGGAAGGCGCAGAACGTTCGTAGATAGTCTTCATGTTGACTCTTTTAATGATCATGACGATAAGATAACTAACCGGATAGATATCAAGCAAACGGAGGTAGAAGATATCTCTGTTCTTAGTTCAAAGTATAAGTATCGTCTCCTGTTAAGATGTTGCTTGTGGGTCAATAAGGTCGTTATGCACTCTAATCTGAAATGTATAATAAAGAAAATAATCCGCAAATGAAGATAGTAAAGATATTAGGTGGCTTAGGCAATCAGATGTTTCAGTATGCTCTATACCTCTCCCTGCAAGAGTCATTCCCAAAGGAGCGAGTGGCGCTCGACCTTTCTTGCTTCAATGGCTATCACCTACATAATGGTTTCGAACTGGAGCGTATCTTCTCATTGACCGCACAGAAGGCGTCTGCGGCAGCTATCATGCGCATTGCCTATTACTACCCCAACTATCTTTTATGGCGTATTGGTAAACGTCTTCTACCTCGGCGCAGGACGATGTGTTTGGAGAGTTCCACCTTTCGCTATGATGAGTTGGTGTTGACAAGAGAGGGAAACAGATACTTCGATGGCTATTGGCAGGATGAAAGATACTTTGTAGCGTGTCGGGAGAAGGTATTGAAAGCCTTTACTTTCCCAGCATTTAAGCGCACAGAGAACCTATCTTTGTTAAGGAAATTAGATAAGAACAGCGTTGCAATACACGTAAGGAGAGGTGATTATATAGGTAATCAACTTTATCAAGGAATCTGCGAACTCGACTATTATCGGGCTGCGATTGATAAGATGTGTACGTATGTTACGCCCTCCATGTTTTGTATCTTTAGTAATGACATTGCATGGTGTCAGACGCATCTTCAGCCGTATCTGAAGGCTCCTGTAATCTCTGTGACATGGAACACAGGTGTTGAGAGCTACCGAGATATGCAGTTGATGTCGTGTTGTGCACATAATATCATTGCAAACTCTTCTTTCTCATGGTGGGGTGCGTGGCTCAATCAGAATAGCGAAAAGGTGGTTATTGCTCCTAAACGATGGTTGAATATGGACGACTGCCAGTTTCCCTTACCAGCGTCCTGGGTTAAGATATAAAAGGGACTGAAATCAAGTGAGGATTTTAGTCCCCTTTTATTTTATATGTGAGAGCTTCATCTACAGATCTATCAGGAATCATCATATTGCGTAAAATGGTGCGTTTATATCAGTGTCTTTTCTTGTATGCATATTCTACGCTCTTTGTTCCGCCGCTGGAAAGCCAATGTTCCCACGCTGGAACATTGATGTTCCGCCGTTGGAACGTTGATATTCCCGTGCTGGAACGTTGATGTTCCACCACAGGGAACGACTTTTCCTAATGTTATCCGTTGTCATCCGACTTATTATGTCCCGACACAGAACAATACAAAACACATTATTGTCTTATAATTCATAGCAAAACGGTAGACCTATATACCTTATATAAGTCTACCGTTTTATGTTGAAACGATATAGCATCAATCGCTGCTATAACATCTAATCTCTTATTTTAGCAAATTAGCTATCGTGGCAATGACAGCTGCGATACTAGCTGCACTGGAACCAATGCTGAGCGTTTCAGCAAGCCCCATACGGCTTTGTATCTTCGTAGGTACAATGATTTCGCAACCAGGACGTACCTTGGCATTGTGACCTACCTTTGCTAACATTCCATTCATGTATAGGATGTAGGTATTGCTCTTCTTCGCATCACTGGCAAAGCCACCAGCTTGGTCGATATAGTAAGCAACACTCTTACCTTCTACGTAACCAACAGAATTTGGATACATAACTGCGCCATTAATCTTGACGGTACCATTATATTGTGGAACTATGAGTCTGTCACCTTCTCTCAATACAAGGTCTGCATCACTACCAGGATGGGCAATCGCCTTATCAAGTTCTATACCAACAGGATACATATCAGGTACTTGGAACTTCTCTTCAGCTTTCTTGCTATTTTCTTGTGCTGCTTGCAATACGGCAGCATCCTTTGTCCTAATAGCTAATTGCATTATATTCTTGCTTTGTTGTTCCATTTGAGTTCTGAAAGCAGCCTCCATACGAACACGCTCACTAGGTGTTGGGCGACGCTCTAGGCGTGCTCCCTTTATATACGCAAGGTCAGTTCCACCGCCAGCAGCTTTGAATATATCACTCAAACGCATCTTACGTGAAGTGAGGGTATAGTTCCCTGCAAAGACAACCTCCCCTTCCACAGACACATTCTGCTGTATTGATGTGCCAGGACTCTTACGCACGTAAACTTCATCGTATGGTTCTAATACAAATCCTGGTGCACCATCTATGACAAAGCCATCGCGGAGAGAGAACGAATAAGTACGTGCTATAATAGAATCTGGCTCAAGTGCTTGTGGGTTGGTGATACGTCGTGACACATCTACCCTTACAGTTGAGGCGGTCTGCTTCAGTCCACCAGCTTGCAAGATGAAGTCTTCTAGAGATTCATTGTCAGCATATGTATATATTCCAGGATAGAGCACCTCCCCATGAATTGTGATTGTTCGCTGCTCTTGCGCTTCTGTCTTGGTTGGAATAAAGAGCACATCCTCATTCTGAAGAGGGACATCGGCTATGCGCCCAGTAAGGATACCATCAATATCTACAGATATTACCTCCAATGTACGATCAGCCTTCTTCCTATGTAATACAGCATGTGGAGCAAATGCAACTTCAGTTAATCCGTCGGCAGCTTCTACCAGTTCACGCACACTATTAATACGTCCACCAACCTCATACATACCTGGACGGAACACAGCTCCCTTAATTTCAACCATATTCTCATAACGAGGTATCACTGAATCAACGCTAACGGAATCCTCATCAGCCACCCGGAAGTTACGCATATCAAACTCGTTGACATTAAAGATAGAGTATTGACGACCCGTCTTTCTGCGTACACGGACAGAACGGGTGTAGGCATCGCCAGCGAATCCACCTGCATAACTAATCAAGGTACCCAAGCTCTCGCCTCGTTTCATCTCATAGAACATTGGTCGTTTGACCTTTCCACTCACTTGAGCGAGCATCTCGTAAGGACCAACGACAATGACATCATTATCTGCCAAGCGTACGTTGCCACTCAAATGACCCCGACGAAGGAAGTCGTAGACATCGACGGTGCTTATGAGCGTACCCCCACGATATACCTTTATATTACGTAATGTTCCCAGATCTCCAATACCTCCCGCCATATAAAGGGCATTGAATACGGTTGCAAAGGCTGATAGTGTATAAGTACCAGGGGTCTTCACTTCACCAACAACATTCACCATGATAGTATGTGTCTGCCCCACCGAGAGGCGGATACTGGAACTACTGTATCTCTTTCCTAGTTTCTGCTTGATACGATTATTTGCCTGTGCTACAGTCAAGCCACTCACTTGAATAGGACCGAAACCATCTAGGGTAATGATTCCATCAGGGGCAACTGTTGTTTGATATGATTTCTGTGAAGCGCCATAGACATCAATGAATACAGCATCACCAGGGCCTAAACGATAGTTACGAGGTAATGCCATGTTCATATTCGGCTCGAATGATAAACTCTTATTATTAAAGATATCACGTCCCCAGACTTTCTTGCGATTACGGCTTAACTGCTTTAAAAGATTCTCATACAATACAGCAGTGTCCTGTGGCATCCAATCATTTATCTCCGATTGCATCTTCAGATAGTCGCCATCATTCTCATCGTATGTATGTTCCCACGTTTGATTATTTGATATTCGACCATCAGAGTATCGGTTCATCTCCTGCTCACTATTGTTGTAGTCGTCGAGTGTATTCTCTGCAACCTGACGCTTGTTCTGCCCAGGACGCTTCTGCCCATTGTTACTACGACTACGGTCTCCTGTGCTGCTTTCAGATACAGCACCAAACGCAGCATTACCTTTTTGCATCTTCTCATAGGTTGCTCTTACACGCCTAATCTGAGAGATATCGACGCCGCTCTGCATCAGCTTGGTCACAATCTGAGCCTGTGAAGTACCACGTTTGTGCTCTTTCTGAACGAATTCCATCACTTGCGTATCGGTCATAGAGGATTGCGCAAAGCCAGCTAAAGAGCATGCTAAGAGTAATACGAATAGAATATATTTCTTCATTTCCATTGTTAGAATTTCTTGCCTATGATAATATTAAGGATAGTTTTAACAACAATGATAAAATCTACCCATAGCGAACGATGTTGTAGATAACGAATGTCCATCTCCATACGTCGTAGCATTTTCTCCATAGTGTCAGTATATCCATTATAGAGTGTAGCCTCAGATGTAAGTCCTGGTCGCATCTGATAAATTAGGTTATAGCGGTCTGTATGTTTCTGTATCTTATCTATAAAGTACTGACGTTCTGGTCTCGGACCAACAAACGACATATCTCCACAAAGTACATTCCATAATTGAGGTAACTCATCCAAATGATGATCTCGCAGGAACAATTCTAATCGAGTAGAATTTGTTCTATCACTATTTGCAACAAGCTGAGGTCCCTCTTCCTCCACAATACTACTCATTGTTCGGAACTTATAGATTGTGAAAGGTTTCCCTTTATATCCGATACGAACTTGTTTAAAGAACACAGAACCATTGTTTTGATATGTTAGTAAGAGAATAATAATGATGAATAATGGAGAACAAATAATGAAACCAATGAGCGATGATATAATATCAAAGGCTCGTTTGAGGCTACGTTGCAGCCTCCCCATGGCATCAATATTAGTTGATATGTCCATTTCTTCTTGTGTTAGTCTCGTTTGTATAGTATAACTCAACTTGGATTTATTTATTATAGTGTTGTCTTTGTTATTTCTTTGCAAAGGTACTTTTTTTTATTTATTTATTAGTTAGAAAAGTGTATCTTTCTATAGTTCTCAGTATCTTTGTGCGTGAATCAGGGTGTGTAATGCGTAAAATTATTCATATAGACATGGATGCCTTCTTTGCTTCTGTAGAACAAAGAGATAATCCAGAACTGCGTGGCAAGCCAATAGCTGTTGGTTATGATGGGCCACGAGGAGTAGTATCTACGGCTAGTTATGAAGCCCGCCCTTATGGTGTTCACTCAGCTATGTCCATTGTACAAGCTAAGCGTCGTTGTCCAGACTTAATAATTGTTCCCTGCCATTTCGATAGATACAAGGAAGTTTCTAGGCAGATTCATCAAGTCTTCCATGAGTATACAGATCTTGTTGAACCAATCTCTTTAGATGAGGCTTTCCTCGACGTGACAGAGAACAAGAAAGGTATTTCGATGGCTATAGACATTGCCAAAGAGATAAAACAGAAGATTCTTGAAAGGACTTCGTTAACAGCCTCAGCTGGAGTTAGCTATAATAAACTATTAGCAAAGATTGCTTCAGATATGCGCAAACCCGATGGCATTTATATTGTTCATCCTGATCGTGCAATGGATTTCATCGGCAGTCTTCCTATTGAAAAGTTATGGGGTGTTGGACCTAGAACTGCTGCCAAGATGCATGAAATGGGAGTTTTTAAAGGTGAACAATTACGTAATATATCTTACAATCATATGATCCAGGTTTTTGGAAAGATGGGGAAGATATATTATAATTTCTCTCGTGGCATTGATGAACGACCTGTAATCGTAAGTAGAGAACGTAAATCAGTTGGCTGTGAACGTACTTTTCGTGAAGACTTACATATTGAGTCAAAGATTATAATAGAACTTTACCATCTCACCTTAGAACTTGTAGAACGATTGACAAGAAACCAATTTGAAGGAAGAACACTCACTCTAAAGTTGAAATGGGATGCAACGACGCAGATAACACGTAGCTTAACACAAGGAAAAATCCTACAAACAAAGCATGATATACTCCCACTTGCAAAATTATTGCTCAGCGAAACAGACTATAAAAAGCATTCTATCCGTTTAATGGGGTTATCGGTCTCTTCTTCAACAACTGATGGATTTGATGAGGAGAATACGCCAATCTGGGTGGAAGGAGACTTACCTTTCGAGAAGTAAGACGTTTCTTATCACATCTATCCTAACCTCACTCATTCTTCTAAAAGTCCTAGTTTGTTTCTCATATTAATTCTTTATGTGGGTACAGACTCCTAAGTACAATAATAGAAACGGCAAGTTTAAGTACTACTTGTGAACTAAGTAATCTATAGATAAGCCATGTTTCGTATAGGAAATAGATTATTTTTATCTTCATAATAAATTAAACTTCAAGTAAAAATAATCTATTTTCTTATAGACGATAGTCTTATTTATAGGATAAGTTATGCCTTACAACCTTTGAATTAAGACTATATTACACCATAGATGTAGCTTGGGTAAAAAGAAAAAGATATTACATACAGACTGAAATATATTTTCTTTCATAATTCAAGCATACGAATTTCAGCATTACCCATTGGTAATATCTCATTCATGGGCCTATCGAAATAGACACTCTGAATAGCTTTGTTAATAATACCATGACCCACAGCAAGCACCTTCTGATTGGGATATTCTGCACGTAACCACGCTATAAACTCTGCTGCCCTACCCTTTATTGCATCAATACTCTCAATATCTTTAGGCCATAATATCGGATTCTTCAGATTGGATAAGTCAGGTATATACTTACCAGTGAAGGCTCCCCAGTCACGCTCACGTAATAATGGAGTTATACAAACAGGCTTATCATGGGGAGCAGCTATAATCTCGCAAGTATGAATACTACGCCTCAGATCACTTGACACAAAAGCATCTATTGGTTCTTTCTTGAGCTGTTCTGCAAGCTCTTGAGCCTGTTTAATACCCTTCTCATTCAGTTCTCCCTGTGTTTGTCCTTGCATGATGTGATGCGCATTGTCAACAGTTTCACCATGACGAACTAAATATAATAATGTCATTTATTTCCTTCTTTTTTGTGCAAAAGTAGCAATTAGTTTACGAGTAAAGCCTTGGAATAGAGATTATTTTGTATTTTTGTAGCCATGAAAGTACTACAAATATCAGCTATAAGAGCAATTCTTATGGCAGTGACAGGATTCCTTTTGGTGAAATATAACCAAGGAGCAATGACATGGTTAACCATTACCATCGGTCTACTCTTCTTCCTCTCGGGAGCGGTTTCATGTATCATCTATTATGTAGAAAAGGAACGTATTGCAAAAAGAAAGGCAAAAGCAGAGAAGGAGGAGACAGATGCTTTGAAGTCGCCTTCATTCCCTCTTGCAGGAGTAGGAAGCGTTGTTTTAGGTATTATCCTAGCCATTATGCCCGAGACATTCGTTATTGGTATGGTCTATATCCTTGCTGCTTTGCTCATTCTCGGTGCTATTAACTTGTTCATAATACTTGCCCGTTCAAAGCAGTATGCACATGTTCCTGTCTATCTCTGGCTTCTCCCTACCCTCATCTTGATTGTCGCTATCTTCTCAATACACAAACCAATAGAGGCAGCGGCACTACCATTAAAAGTGATAGGATGGGCTTTCATGTGTTATGGAGTTATCGAATTGCTCTTCTCTATACGTAATTATTATATTCGAAAAGCATTTGAGAAGGCTGAAGAGAGTAAGATAGTTGAAGGCTTCAAACTCGCTAATGAGGATGTTGAAGACGCTGAAATCATAGAAGAAGAGAAGCCTACAACATAACAAACAAACAGCAGCTAACCCGAAAATACAGGTTAGCTGCTTACTGATTATTAACTTTTATCAGTGATTATGAGCACTGATACTCAAGTGAAGAACACTCTATAAGAATCTAATCTCACCAAAGAAGTCGGGGCGATGGAAGTCGGGTGCTGGCAAGTCTATCGGATTCCACGATAGGAAATGAGGCTTTGTTGTCTTGTCACCGCACTTATAGAAATTAGCACGCATTGTCTTCCCGGAGAGGTTCTTTAGGTTATGACGGAAGAAAGAAGCTACTGGGACGACCAAAGCAAGTTCCCATTTCTGCTTGTTCTCTTTCATTTCAAAGGGTTCACGACCTAGTGATGACCAACGCTCAATGGCATTTAATACATCTGATGGGGCTTTCAATCTGTCTTCACGACCTTGTCCATTGCAAAGCAAAACAGTTCCTATACAATTGGTCTCAAGGTTATAATAGCCTCCTTCTACATCTGGACTGACAAAGAACTCACAGCAAGAATCTTCCCAAACAGGACCTAAGTCAGTTCCAGAGACGGCTCTCACACAATCTTCCTCCACACGATAATGGAGCAAGATAGCATCCCCCTTATGGGCAATCGCAAACTCTACTTGTGGACAATAAGGGTAATCAGCAGCCCAATCAACCGTATCTATTTTCTGATAAGTAACCTTTTCAGCTCTAAAAAGAGCTGGGATATCAGCAACATTAACCTGCTGACAATCTATTCTTCGTACTTCTAATTGTTTCATTGTCTTAATGTTTTCTGAACAAAGTCAACCATCATCTGATCATGTTTACGCACATCACGATAGAGTAAGAGCTGATTACGTGAGCGCACAAGGTTGTGCTCCGCATACTTAGTCTTAAAGTATACATCCCCATTAAGGTAATCGGCGAGGAAACGGGAACACTGCATAAAGGGGAAGAGGGCTACTGCATAAGGTAAATGACTCGTTTCTACTTCCGTCAAGAAGCTACCCGCACTACTAAGATAACCCTCTGTGAAGGATTTAAAAATGTCCTCTTTGAATCCAACAGCCTGATAATTGTCACTATCTTCAGCTACATTATTAGCACCAGTACGTAAGAAGTCACCATAATCAGAGAATATAAAGCTAGGCATAACAGTGTCAAGATCTATCACGCAAAGCACCTTTCCTGATTCATCGAAGAGCATGTTATTAACCTTTGTATCGCAGTGACAGGTGCGTTTAGGCAATACGCCCTCACGATAGAGGCGTTCAGCAAGGCACATCTCATCCGCATGACGATATAACTCATCTATAATATCCTGCACACTAGATGCTCTTCCCTTAACATCAGCACTTACTGCTGCTTGTAACTGACGCATACGAAGCTCCATATTATGGAAGTCTGGTATCACCTCACCGAGCGGTTCTTTCAAGTCGACTAGCATCTTCTCGAAATTACCAAAGGTTTCTCCACAACAGAAAGCACTATCAGGATTCACCTCTTCCTTAGTAACAGAATCAGGAATAAAGACGCTCATTCGCCAGTAACGACCATACACATCTTGATAATAAGTGCGCCCATCTGTGGTCTTAATAAACTGTAAGCACTTACGTTCAACGTCCTGTTCTCCCTGTTGAATCAGCTTCTGGCGAATATGAGAAGTAACAAGTTCAATGTTGTGTTGCAAGAGTTCAACATCAGTAAAAATGGCATCATTAATGCGTTGCAATATATAATCAGGAGTATCTTTCCCTATTGTTGACACTCGCAGCGTCTCATTGATTAGCCCGTTACCAATAGGGCTTACACTTTCTACAATGCCGTTTATACGGAACTGAGAAACCACGTTATTAAAATCAGTCATAGCTTGCTTAAGTAATTAAAGGTCGATACCCATGACTCGCCAAAGGCTTTCAATGACATAGAGTCATGCGTATCGGATAGGTTATTTTACTAGTGTTTGATCATTGCCTAAGGGCGATCTGATGGCTTAACACCGAATTGTGAAGGCTTATTCCCCATAACAAATTCGAGTGTTCCACCACGTACAATATCCTTGAAGTCAATGTAAGAACGAGTATAAGGCTTGCCATTCAACTTCGCACTTTGTATATACTTATTCTCGGAACTATTGTTATGCGCAACTACGCGGAAGGTCTTTCCATTACCAACATTCAATGTTGCTTCATCGAAGAGTGGCGATCCAAAGACATAACGACCACCGGCTGGATCAACCTGATAGAAGCCTACCGAAGACAGGATATACCATGCTGACATCTGTCCAACATCCTCATTTCCACTCAAACCATCAAAGTCATCATGGTACAAGTTAGCCAAAACATAACGTATCTTGTCAGCCCCTTTCCAAGGTTGCCCAACATAGTTATACATATAGAGAATGTGGTGACTTGGCTCGTTACCATGCGCATATTGACCAATTAAACCAGTAATGTCTGGTGAGGCATCAGCGCCCATATCACCATTGACAATGAATAGTGAATCGAGCTTAGAGACGAATGGTTTCTCACCACCAAAGGCAGCTACAAGCCCGTGAACATCATGTGGAACTAACCAAACATACTGCCAAGCATTACCCTCAGTATAGTCATCCTGACGATGAACAGTGCTGAATGGATCGAATGGCTCACGGAACTTATGGTCAGAAGTAACGCCTCTCATGAACTTTGTTTGCTTATCGAAATAGAAGTCACGATACGACTGGCTACGCTTGTAGAAGTACTTGTAATCCTCTGTCTTACCCAACTGCTTAGCAAGTTTGGCGATACAAGCATCAGCGAGTGCATACTCTAATCCCTTAGCAACCGTCTCCTTCTCTGGGTCGAGATCACAAGGAATATAACCGTACTTCTTCAATAGTCCCATACCTCTTTCATCTCTCATTGCAGAGGCTTTAACCGCTTCAAAGACCGCCTTCTTATCCACATTAAATCCCTTCAAAGCAATGTCAACAAGTACAGGAATACCAGGATTACCCACCATACAGTCTGTTTCATTACCCATCAAGTGCCAAACAGGGAGCTTACCTTGCTGCTTGAAGATATGTAGCATTGTCTCCGCAAGATCACGTTGCATCTCTGGTTGAATAAGCGTCATCAAGGGGAAGGCTGCACGATAAGTATCCCAGAGAGAGAAGGTGGTGTAATCAGTGAAGTCACCCTTATGCGTCTTACCATCTGCCCCACGATACTCTCCATTCACATCACTAAATACTGAAGGGGCTATCATCGTGTGATAAAGTGCCGTATAGAATATACGTTTCGCACGCTCGTCCTGTGTCTTAATTGCAATCTTACTTAGCTCACGATTCCAAACGGCATTCGCTTTAGATACAACACTTGCAAAGTTCCATCCAGGAAGCTCCTGTTGCAGATTCTCTCGAGCGTTCTCTACGCTAACAGCAGATATACCCACCTTCACTAAAAGCGGCTGATTGGTTGAGGCAACAGAGAATATTCCTATTGTATCACGCTCATTCTCTTCAAGTTTAACAGGCTCGGAAAACTCCGCAACAAAGTAAACTCGCTGGTCTTTAGCCCATCCTTCAGACATGCGGAATCCTGTGATGGTCTTATCTGACTCCTGCTTGAACTTGCAAGAAGTCATCTTATCCCATCCAATCCCTTGTGCAAGATTCAAAGCTATATAACCTTTCGTAGCATCGGCTGGGAATGAGTAACGATGAAAGGCTACACGTTGGGTTGCGGTCAACTCTACCCTAATTCCAGAAGCTAACATCACCGAATAATAACCGGGGCGGACATATTCTGCTTTATGCGAGAACTTCACTTCGCGCTGTGAAGGATTGGTCATAGGTAATAGAGAAACATCACCAAGATCGCCAATACCCGTACCACTAAGGTGCATCTGACCGAAGCCAATCACTGTTGAATCGCTATAATGATAGCCTGAACACCAATCCCAACCCTGTTTCTTTTGCGTTGGACCTGCCTGGATATTACCAAATGGAACATTAGCACCTAGGAAGACATGACCATGACCACCTGTACCAATGAAAGGATTCACATACTGCGTGTAGTCTTGCGCACTAACAGAGAAGATCGTTGCTAGCGCTACAGCAGCAGTCAAAAAGATTTTCTTCATAAAGTTATAAATACTATTTATGACGACAGAATGACTCTACTCCGCATCGGGAGTTCTACTGTCTATGATTGAAAAGAATATTCACTTACTGAACGGAGTACATAGAGAAAGCCTTAACGGAATATCCTTTACGAATAAAAGAGAGGGTAATATTTCTGCTCACTAACTCACTGATAAAGTTTAAGTTATAATCCCGTTGGACTAATTAGGCTGGCTAGTACCACTGTTTTAAGTTATATTGATGAGACAAATTTAGCAACTATTAATGACATATCAAAACATTTCAATAACAAATGTCAGTGCATAGTAGAAAAATGGACAAGCAAACGGGAGTGAAGAGGAGGAAGTCGCTTTCATCGGTGAAAAGTCTTATACGCATTGCGCCGCACAAACGATAGGAAAGGGAGAAGCCATAGAGGGGATATAGCTCCGCCGACTCCTATCGCATCATGGAGTATCATTAGGGTGATACTGGAATATCATCAGCATGATACCAAAAATGACTCGTATGTAATAACGAAATGACTCGTATGTGTCAGTGCCTATTACTCGTATGTGTCAAAGGGGCTAACACATACGTGTCAATTTAGTAGGTCTAGCGTCATGGAATTTGAGAACGCATGAAGGCTTGGCACTAGATCGTACCAAGCCTTCAGTTCCTCTTATTCATACGTTCGCCGTGATAAGGCGAATCCGTCGACTTACTTCTTATTGATGATAATCTCATCAGTGAAGATCCACGCATCTGGCTCACGCGAGGTGGCTTTCAAACGCACATAACGCGCCCGTACCGAACCCTTCCAGCGATAGGGATAAACAAGGTAGTCGCTGTCTGTCTTGATACCAGGGAGCGTCTTATCTATTGTGGTAAACTTCTTTCCATCCTTTGAGACAAGTAGGGTTATGGTGTTAGGAACATAGATGACTGCCTCCAGCTGGTGCATGAAGTTGGCTTCCACATCCTTGATATCAGTTACCTTCCCCATGTCAACAATCACGTCAACGCCTGTGCTATCTATGAAGCCCTGCCATCTTCCCTCAAGGTAGCCCCAGTCACCACACAGTCCATTGGTCAGCGTACTATCGCCTTCTGCACGATATTTCTCAGCATATCGACCGAGATAGGTCACGGGCTTACCCAAACCTTCATGCTGCACGATGGAACGGCTTTCAGGGCGTGCGCCTTTCTCTTTTCGAATGTCGAAAGCATTATAGCCAGCACGCTTGAGCGCATCAGTTGCCGTAATTACTCGTTGACGGAAGTCGGCATAGCCTGTACGTTGCTTCGTCCATCCCGTCTCGGCTAGCGCAAGCAATCGGGGATATATCATATACTCTAAATGGTCAGGCTCCTCTATGAATTCCGTCCATACACAACCCTGTACACCATCGATATATTTCTCCAAAGACGTACCCTTATAAGCCGCTGGGATAGGGTCATAGTTGTAAGTCTTCTCCAATCTCGTATAACCTCCTTGTGCCTTTGGTTCCGTCATTGGATCATCCTGATACATATTCAAATAGCAGAACTCTTGCGGTGCCATGACCACGTGGTGCCCACTCTTAGCGGCAGTCAATCCTGCTTCTGTGCCACGCCATGACATGACAGCGGCATTGGGAGCTAAGGTGCCTTCCATGATTTCATCCCATCCGAGGAGCTTTCTGCCATTATCGTTAAGGAAGCGTTCAATGCGGTGAGTGAAATGACTCTGTAACTCGGCTACGTCCTTTAGATGATAGTCCTTCATCACACGCTGACAGTCGGGACAGGTCTTCCATGTGCGGCGTTCAGCCTCATCGCCTCCTATGTGAATATACTTTGAAGGGAAGAGTTGCATTACCTCTTTCAATACATTCTCCATGAAGGTATAGGTCTGTTCTTTCCCTACGCATAAATCTGACTGAGTATAGGGCTTACCCGTACATGACAACTCTGGATAAGCATAGACAACCTCATCACTATGCCCAGGCATTTCAATCTCTGGTATGATGGTGATATGGCGTGCAGCGGCATAATCGACAATCTCTTTAATGTCGTCCTGCGTGTAATAGCCACCATATATATTCATTCCCTTCCAACATACAAGGCGCCTAGGATCAGGCGAATACTGGCGGTTCTTTCTGTTCCACCACTTCGTCCAGTCAGATTCTGTTCTATGGGCAGTCTCCTCTGTTAGGAGTGGATATTGCTTCACTTCCATGCGCCATCCACCGCCGTCAGTGAGGTGCCAGTGGAATCTATCGAGCTTGAAGTATGCCATAGCGTCCAGTTGCTTCTTGATTTCATCTTTCCACCAGAAGTGTCTTGAGCAGTCTATCATCAGACCACGATAAGCGAAACGGGGTGTATCTGTTATCTTTACGCAAGGAATCTGGCGGTCCTGCTCCAGCTGTCGCAGTGTTTGCAAACCATAGAAAAGTCCCATAGGAGTTCTCGCCTGTATGGTCACGGCTGTTGGGGTAACATTTAATTCATACCCTTGTAGACTTACGCTATCTGCTGCCATCGCCGCCTCCTGTTCCGTACCAGTACAGATGAGGCGCAAGGGTGCATCAGCAGCAGGGTTCTTTACGGATGAGAACGGGATACTCATTACATCTGAGGTGTACTGATTCAGTATGTTGAAGTCCTCTCCTTTAAGATTGGTCACGCCTTGTAGTCCCTTAGCCAATGTGAAAGTGCCTTGCTGAAGAGTGATACTCTCGGGTTGAGGGATAATGCTCTGTGCACAGACAGGTTGTGTGATTGACGCTGATAACAGCAAGAATGCTGCGCCTATAAATACTTTTTTAATCATGAATATAGTGTCGTTGTGGTGGGATATACGATAGGTATTAGCCTCGAATGCCCCACCTTATTTCTTTAAATAAAACTTTAATACTCCGCCCTTCAAGAGCTCTTCATTACTGATACGATATTGGTTCCACGGCTTACCACCTAATTCCATCTTACTGATGATAACATCGTCAGGTTGCGGGCGTGAAGTCTCTATCACGAGCTTGTCCCTACCCCACTGCGCCTTATCCAGACGGATGGTTACCTTGTCAAAGACGGGGGATGTGAGGGTGTAATAGGGTTCTCCAGGGCAATCTGGATAGAATCCTATCATATTGAAGACTGCCCAAGCCGACATGGTTCCCGTATCGTCATTACCAGGAATGCCCTCTGGCGCATTCTTGAAATATTCCTTCAAGAGTCTACGTGTCTGTACCTGTGTACGCCATTCGTCACCCTTGAAATATGAGAAGAGGTAAGGATAAGCAATATCGGGTTCATTGGCAGGGTCATAATATCCCTTATCAAAGACGCTCTGTAACTTATTGACGAATGACTTCTGACCTCCCATCAGCTTTGCCAAGCCTTTCACATCATGTGGCACATAGAACGAATAGTTCCAAGAGTTGCCCTCGTGGAAGCCAGGTGACGGCTCGAAGTTCTCGCCCTGCTTAGGGTCAAAGGGCTTATAGAAGCTACCATCGGGCATGATAGGACGGAAGACGCCATACTCCTTGCTGTAATAATGGCGATAACCTAACGAGCGATCATAGAAGAGTTTGGCGTCAGCTTTCTTGCCTAAAGCCGCTGCTAAACGTGAAAGCGCATTATCTGCAATGTAATATTCCAGTGCGTGAGAGACCGAATTATCATATTGTTCGTGCAGGGCTACATAGCCTTTTTGCATGTACTCATCATTATCTGGGCGCAACGGATTATCGCTGCCTTTCGTTAGCGCAGACTTACGGAATGCCTCGTATGCCTTATTGATGTCGTAACCACGCAAGCCCTTGAGCCACGAATCAGTGATGACGGGAATCGCTGGGTCACCTTCCATGGTATAAGTCTCGCGACCAAAGAGTTCCCACTTCGGCATCCATCCATGTTCGTCATACATATCAATCATCGTACGAATCATATCACGCTGACGTTCTGGGTAAACCAACGTAAGCAACTGATGCACGTTGCGGTAAGTGTCCCAAAGTGAGAAGACGGTATAGCGGTTGCCCTCTTTTATGGTGCGAATATCGTTGCTCTCCATTGCTGGATATTGCCCATTGACGTCCTGTAGGATGTTAGGATGGATGAGGGTATGGTACAAGGCGGTATAGAAGATGGTGCGTTCCGTCTTCGTGCCTCCTTCAACAAGGATACGAGAAAGGTCATCATTCCACTGCTTGCGAGCGGCATTGTAGATGTCGTCAAAGTTCTTTCCATGCTGTTCGACATTGAGATTCTCTCGTGCATTTGCAATACTGACAAATGACACGCCCATCTGTACTTCTACTTGCTCGTTGGCTTCCGTATCGAAGTTCATCCATACTCCTATATCATCGCCCGATAATTCTTTCTGATACTTCTTATAGAGCTTATACTTGCCATTGTCTGCATCCCATTCTGCCTCAACGCCTGTCATAGCACGTTGTTTCTTCCAATAACCCGACTCTAAAGGCTTTTTGCTTATGCGCATAACGAAGTAGATTGGGAACACTGCTTGTGGGTTATAACAGAAGGTTCCTTGTAACTTCATGCCCTCAAACTCGGTATCGCTTACCTTCCGAACCATGGCTCCCGTCTCATTCGTGAGCCCCTCGCCTAAGTTCAACAAAACGTGGCTCTCGCCTTTGGGGAACGTAAAGCGGGCTATTGAGGTGCGCGGTGTTGCGGTTACTTCGGTCTTGATGTCGTATTTGGTAAGATGGTTCGAGTAATAACCAGGGTGGGCTACTTCCTTATCGTAAGTGCTACCATAGTTCTTATAGTCTACATCTAACTTCCCCGTCGTTGGCATAAGCAATAACGAGCCCACTTCTGGGCAACCTACGCCACTAAGGTTCACATGAGAGAAGCCTGTGAAATAGACATTATGATATTCATAAGGTGTTGACCACCATCTTGCATCCTTATCATACTTATTCAAGTCGGAACCCATCACATTGAAGGGAACGACTGACATCAAACCATTCGGGCACACAGCACCAGGGTTGGTTGTTCCGAAGTTGGATGTTCCAATGAAAGGATTAACAAGATCAACGGGTTCCTCGCCTGTCTTATCTGCAGCTCTCAAGGATAGAAAAGATAAGGATATAAGGATTCCCAATAGGAGTTTAGGTCTCATAAAAACATGCAGTTAATAGTTATTGCTGCCATGGTACATGAATGAAAAGGACTATGGCGAGCCTATAAGAAAATGACTACGCACATCTCTGACATTATATGATAATACACCGAAGATGTGCGTAGCTCCGTCTTACAAGTAGGTTGATACTTATAAGATGCTATTGTTCTTTGTAAATTCAACTATCTCTTTGATATAGCCGAACGCCATACCAACGACGGTATCAGCTGCGCCATAATATACAGCGACACGCTCGCCATCTTGCAAAGCAGCACATGGGAAGACAACGTTTGGCACGTCGCCTTGCAATTCATACGTAGCTGCTGGAGCCAATAGATAGGGACGAGTACGATAGAGCACCTTCTCTGGATTGTCCTTATCAAGGATAGCTGCACCCATTGAATAGCGGAAACCATTACAAGTGTTGATTACGCCGTGATAGAACAAAAGCCAGCCCTCATCGGTCAAGAAAGGAACAGAACCAGCACCAATCTTCGTGCACTGCCATGCACTCTCTGGGAAAGGAGTCACCTTCATCACGCAACGATGTTCGCCCCAATACTTCATGTCAGGACTGAAGCTGATATAAATATCCCCGAAAGGAGTATGACCATTATCGCTTGGACGGCTCAACATCGCATACTTCCCGTTAATCTTCTCTGGGAAGAGTACGCCATTACGATTGAATGGCAAGAAAGCATTCTCACACTGATAGAACTTCTTAAAGTCGAAGGTGTAAGCAATACCGATTGTTGGTCCATGATAACCGTTGCACCAAGTAATCCAGTAACGATCCTCAATCCATGTAACACGTGGATCGTACTTATATTCCGAGTCGATCATCTCCGTGTTTCCTGCCTCAAACTTAATAGGCTCGTGATTGATATCCCAGTTGATACCGTCTTTACTGAAACCTGCGAAGATGTTCATCTGCACCGCCTTGTTATCGCAACGGAACACTCCAGCGAAGCCATCTTCAAAAGGAACAACAGCACTGTTGAAGATACTGTTTGATGTTGGAATATGATAGCGGTCAATGATTGGATTCTTTGAATAACGCCACATCACATCCTTGCATCCAACAGGACGCTCCTCCCAAGGTAATATATCCTTAATACTTTTCATTATAAATAGTTTTATGTTTTTAGCTTGTGAATACCACTCAATTTTCGCAAGCAAAGTTAACTTTTTACTTCTACATAGAATAAGAATTTATTATTCCTTAATTAGGAAAAACACTTATTAACGGGATATAAAGGCAGATCCGACCGCTTTAAAAACAAGTATATACGGGAGAAAGAGGAAAGCAATACGGATAGAAAAGACGGACTATACGGGCAGAAAAGAAAGGAAATACGGAAGGAAAAGAAATGAGATACGGCAAGCATGATAATTTTATCCGTATCTTTTCTTGCTTTTATACGTATTTTGTTATACTTTTGTACGTATGTAATTTCATTATCAGCATAGTGAGAAAACAATTTCAGCGTAGTGAAAGTATAATTTCAGCATAGTGAAAATGTTTCATCAGCGTTGAGGAAATATAATTTGATACGTACCAAATTGTGATAGAACGCAAGGATAAGTATAACAGAATACGTATCGAATTATGACGGAATACGCTTCCGACTGCGAAAATATACGAATCAAACAGCCAAAGAATATGCTTACAAATGGAAAAGAAAGCGTATCTGACGGCGAAAAACGTACATAAGGGAAAGAATAGTAAACAAAATTATAAAAGGTTATGAGCATCAAATACAGACTACAAAAGAATTACGGAAAAATGAAAGAGAAGGCTGAATTTCGGGCAATCATCATGGAGCGACAAACCATTGGATTGGAACGCATTGGGCAGAACATACAAGGTGCAATGTCTCTTACACGAGCGGATGTTTTCGCAACGGTTATGGCTCTGGGAGATGAAATAGCCTATCAACTATTGGATGGTAACGCTGTCCATCTGCCGGGTATCGGTTATTTCTCACTGGCTGTGAAAGGTGAGGTGTACGAGGATCCGCGCACACACAATCATCGATTGCGTAACCCGAAAGTGCGAACGATAAAGTTCCGCCCCGATCGTGAAATGACGCATAAGCTCCTTTCTGCCAAATTCGAGAACGAAACTCATCATTACGGCAATGCTTCTATTCCTACAGCCGAAGACATCGACCAAGCACTTGAGGAACTTTTCGCCACAAAGTCTGTCATTACCATTGCCGACTTCCGCCGCTATCTCAATCTTTCCGCTTCTACTGCTTATCGCATTGTTGAACGATTGGAGACGGCAGGCAGAATCCATAATATTGGGACACGCCGACTAAAGTTGTTTGAGTTAGGGAGTGGACGAGTTAACGAGTAAACAAGTTGACGAGTTACCTTAATTCCGCAGTATTTTTTCTTGTGAGAAATTTTATATGTTGAGACGTCTTTTTGGGGCTCTATATGTTGATATGAGGTGCTTCGGTGTTTCTTGGCTCTTTTCTAAGCATAAAATCCCCCACCCAAACCAATGGGGAAGTATGAAAAACCACAAAAAATACTTCCATAACAGAATGCTTTGCCGCTACTTCCACGTTCACCCAATACAGATTCGGTAAGTTTTTCAAAGCCCAACTTTGAGAAAACATCCATAATGTGATAAATTCCACCGAAAGAAGTGATATTCACGTTTTTAAT